>CAVCDF010000130.1:0-40278 GCA_963600795.1 Anaerotignum sp.
CCGGTCGGCAGCGTGCCGTTGGAGGTGAAAGTCGCAGTCTTGCCGTCTGAAGAGACACCGGCGGCCTTCAGGGTCTCGGTGATGTAGTTTTCTCCGTCTTGGCAGCATACTTCGATGGCGTCGCCTTCGGCCCAGGTGGATTTGAATTCCGCTGCGGAGGTGTTTTCGAACGATGCGGTGAAAGACAGGGCTTCAGGCTGGATTTCTCCTGCCGTGTAAACTTTGCCGTTGCCTACGCTGAGCTTGTCAGGATAGACAGACTTGCCCAGTGATTTGCCTGAAGCGTCATAGACTGTCACGGTGTAGCCCTGCTCGAACACGGTACCGGGAACGAGGCTTATGTAGACGGTTCCCTTGCCGTTGACCGCGAGACTGACACTCGTCTGGTCCTCGAAGGACGGATTCTCGCTGCGGATGACCGAATAGTCGGAAGTGGAGACCGAGGCCTCATAGTTCACGGCTTCGCCGTTGTTGCCTTTAATCTCAACAGTCCTGGCGCCATCATCCGTTACGTCAATCTTGAGGTATGAATATATGTTCCTGAAATTCAGTGCGGTGCCTCCTTTGCCGCACTTTGCGACCTGGACCGAGCGCGTTGAGCCTGTTGCGTTTTCCACTTTCCAGGAAGATGCTGGATCGCATCCGGTAACTCCCGCCCAGGAAACATAGGCGTAGTACTCGTCGCAGTCGGCGGTGACGGTGCCTTTGGATGTCGCGGTTGCGCTTGAAGAGGAAATCGCAGACACTGCGATCTGTTCTGACACTGCCACTCCGTCCTTAACTCCGATAATCTCTACGGCATCACCATCCGACCAGGCGGTCTTGAAGGGAGCCTCGGCGGAAGCGTTCAGTGTGACAGTGAAAGAGGCCGCATTGACTTCTGGCTCCGGCTCCGGCTCCTGCTTTTCTTTGCAGGATGACACAGCGGAGAGCAGCACGAGTACGGCAAGCAATATTGATTGATACATTTTCATTTGTTTCAAAATTAGTCAGCCATTGACGGCAGGTAGCCGTAAGGAATGAGTTCCCAGAGGTCGATGAATCCGTCAGCGTTGTTCCACGAGTTCTTGAACACGACAGCCAGATACTGTCCGCTTGCGCCCTGTGTGGCGGAGACGGATGACATCGCGCTTGAAGTTCCGAGCTGTGAGCTGAGGAAAGGTATGCCGAAGTTGTTCTGGTAGTCCGTGTCGTCAGGATTGTAGCTTGAATCTCCGACATAGATCGACAGATCCTTTATGTACCTCAGAGAGGATGCCTCGGTGTTCTCGCAGAACACGAACCTTGTGAAGGAATATTCCTCACCGGCGGATGCCATAGTGTTGAAAGTGAGAATCTTCGGGAATACGCCCTTCTTGTCGTCAGACTTGGAACTGTGCCAGCTGTAGGCTGAGCGGTTGTACTTGCCGTCAACGACCTTGTCAGGCGTGTTTATTCCGAAGGACTGTCCGTTGGTGACGCTCACGTTCCAGCGGGAAGCGTCGATTTTGTACGAGATTCCGTCGACCGACTTCTGCCAGCTGCTCCAGACGGTGTCCTTGCCGTTGGAAGGGCAGTAGGAGGATGAATATTCAAACCTCTTGCCTTTCATCGCATTGGGGAAGACGACCGTGTCCCTGCCAGGGGTCAGGACCGTCTCGCAGTCAACCCACTCTTCGTTGCGGTCCTTGTAGCGGAAACGTGTGGCGATCATCTCGTCGGTGGACTTCGAAAGAATGACCGTGGCGCTTTTCCCGTCTTCGTCCATTTCAGCGAACTTGACGGTGCGCTGGGAACGTGACACCATCCAGCTGTCGCCGTATGGGGAAACTGTGATTTCGGACGCGAGCGATTTGTTCTGGGACTCGTCGAAGTTGACGACATCGAAGGTGTAGGACCTGTCTTCAAGGTCTTTCACGTTGATGCTGACCTTTCCGTCAGGATAGTCCGCATAGTCAATGCTCTGAGAGTTGGCGTAGTTGTCCCAGTAGAGGGTGGCCGTGCGCACTGCAGGGTCCATCGGCTTTTCCCAGGAGACGGTGACATTCTGGTAACCGGAAACCGAAGTCAGGTTTATCGGCTTTGCAGGGTAGTCGTAACCGCCTTTCTTGACCCACTCCTTGTAGATGTCGTCCTGGCTGGTGCAGGAAGCGGCTGCCGCTGCCGCCACGCAGGCGGCTATCAGGATAAGATTCGTTATCTTTTTCATATTCATAATCTTCGGAAAGGTTATTCTATAACACGGCCGTAAAGAGTGAATTCTCCGATCTGTACCGCTGCGCTGGACGCTTCAGTCATCTCCCAGCCCATGAACGACGTCATCACGATTCTGAGATAGCGAAGATGGTCGAAAGCGTGAGGGTACTCGGCATCGTCCAGTTCAAAGTCGTTTCCTGCATTGAATGCATCCCTGTCCTCCTGAGTGTAAGATCCGACAGAGCCGTCCTCCTCGTAACCCGAAGGCTTGTACTGGATGAATTTTCCGAGGCAGAACCAGGTGTCGTCGAATCCGTGCTCGCCCTTGCCCGTTTCTCCGGTAGGATTCATGCTGCCCCAGAACTCGAAATTGCGGATGTGGCCGTCGCCGAAGATCTGTGGATAGTCGATACGCGGAAGTGTCGCGATGCGGCTGAGTTCGACGACGCAGCCCAGGTCGATGGTAAGCCAGCAAGGGATAGGGACCTTGTCAACCGCGAGGAACTGGTAGGTGTTGGTCGTGGTCTTGTCGTCCCAGAGGCTCTTCAGCGGATAGGTGGACCTTTCAGCCTCCATCGAGAAGATGTTGTCGTCCTTGCAGTAAGTCGAACCTGCTACGTAGGAGAATGTGCTCTTAGGGATCTTGACCTCCGGAAGCGGAGTCAGGACGGACTTGAGCGTGTCTGAAATGTTGCCCCACCTGTCGCGGATGTAGCACCCGAATATGGCCTCCGTAGCCTCAAGACCGCGCCTGGTGAGCGTGATGTCGTTGCTGGCGGTGAAAAGCGTCGTCACCTCCCTCCACTTGATCTCGCTGACAGGCTTGTCGGCGTTCCCAAGATCCGCGTCGCGCAGGAGGCAGACGGCAAGGTCGGACTTCTCGTCATTGCCGGTTATCCCGATCTTGACTCCGCCGGTGGTCGCGTACATGTACGGCTTCACCGTGATGATGGTCGGGGCCTTCGGCCTTATGCTGAGGGTGACAGGTTCGGACTTGTCCTCGTTGACGTTGAACGAGCAGACCTGCACTTCGTGTTCGAGGGTGTCTGAATAGCCTTCGATGCTGAGGCTGTCCACGTAGCGTGAAATCTTCGCGTTCACCACTTCGCCCTTGCGGGTGTAGGTCGCGACGACACCTTTTATGTTTTTGTCATCCGGAATCTTGACCCAGATCTTGGCACCGCCCCTGGTCCTGACCACGTTCGTGACCTCAACCTTTTCAGGTGCCGGGAGGCTGCCGTCGAGCTGGTCGATTCTGCCGTGGTTCTCTTCGGTGCAGCAGACGAGCATAAGAGCGGAAGCGGCGACGGCGGCGGATTTTATGAGTATGTTTCTTTTCATTTCTTTCATTTGACAGTTACTTGTTACCAGCCGATGTTCTGCACGAGATTAGGATTGACCTCGATGTAGGTCGTCGGAATAGGCCAGAAATAATCTTTCAGACCGAACTTCTGCTCGTAGATGAATTTCTTGACGTAGAAATCCTCAGGTTTCGATGCGGTGATGTCGAAGCCGTAGATGCCTTTCTGGTACTCGGCCGAGGCTTCCTTCCATCTGCGGAGGTCCCAGAACCTCTGGCCTTCGAAAGCGAGTTCGTTCAGGCGCTCGCGGTGTATGATCGCGCGCATTCCGACCTTTGTGCTGTAGTAGCCCGGGCTGTTGCTGTACTTGTCCCAGGATGTCTTGACATCAGGAATCTTGGCGCGTTCGCGGACGGCGTTGAGGTACTTGAACAGATCCTCGCTGTGAGGCCCGTTAGGACCTTCCGCCTCGTTGATCGCCTCGGCGTAGTAGAGGTAGAGTCCGGACAGACGGATCATAGGCCACGGGTACCAGGTCGTGCTGGAACCGGTGAAGGAGTTGTTTCCGGTCCATCTTGCCGCGAGAGGGAAGTGCTTCTTCGGGAGGATGCCCGTCACAGGACCCGCCTGGTTGCTTCTCTTGGCGTGATCTCCGCCTACTCTGCAGGACACGTAACGGATTTCGTCCGGCTGAAGGTCGTTGTAGTTGTCAAGCTGTCCGAGCCAGTTGCCGCCGTCGAATCCGAGGGATGCGTAGTAGCGCGGCTCGCGGTCGAAGTTGAGTTTGATGGTTGTGTAGCCCTGGCGGATGTAGTAGGCGTGCTGCTCATCTCCGATGCGGAGGTCCATCGGGTTGATGTTGGACCATTCGGAGTCGTTGGAGATCGGCAGACCGTTGGACGTGTAGAACTGCTCGGCGATCTTGATCGGCACCCCGACGAAGATGTAGCCTCCGAGCATGTCGGTGTAGTCGCTCAGAATCGGCATGCAGAGCCTGTGGTAGATGTTCATTGAGCTGGCCGGGGACTGGGTGTTGCCCCAGATCAGTTCCTTGTTCCATCTCTGGTTGAAGGCGTAGCGGAGAGTCAGGGTCGTCTTGAGGGAGTCTGACATCCTGTAGATGATGTTGTCTCCGTCGTAAAGGCTGATGTTCGCCTCGTCGCAGACATCGATGGCTTCCTTGCAGGCCTCCATTGCGGCTGTCCAGCGGGCAAGCTTCTCTTCGTCGGTCTTGTCCGGGAAGAGCCTTGTGGTGCCGTCCACATCGACAAGCGCGGACTCCTCGGAGTTGCCGTTGAACAGCGGGCTGGCGGCATAGACCGCCACCATAGCCTTGAGCGATGCGCAGATGGCTTTGTTTGCGCGGCCATATTCATCCTCCGAAGGGTTGATGATAGGCAGGTCAGGCATCGCCTTGTCCAGAAGTTCGAGGATGAAGTCGTAGCATTCGTCGATAGGGTTGCGGTGCACCCTTACCTCCTCCACGGAGGAGTCGATAGGAAGGCTCTCGCGGATGATCGGCACCGGTCCCCATTTGCGGACGAGATTGAAGTGGTAATAGGCCTTGAGGAAGGTCGCTTCGGCGATCCACTGCGCCTTTTCTTCCTCTTCCATGTCAGGAACCCTGCTGATGTTGTCAACGAGGATGTCGCAGCAGCGGATTCCTTCGTACATCGAAGCCCAGTCGTTGGCGTAGACGGTAGTGGCGCTCATGTTCCCTCTTGCAATGTAGGCCATGCTGTAAGGCACACGGCCGGAGGTGTTGGTGGTTGTACGGCCGTAGAGGTCCCACAGTTCGTCGCTGCCCAGAAGCGTAGGGTCGCTGCCCGGCGTTCCGTTCAGCGTCATGTACGAATAGCAGGTTCCCAGGTACCGTATCGCCGATGACCGGAGGTTGAACGCGGTCTCGACTGACGGAAGACCGTCGTCAGGTACCACGTCCAGGAATTTGTTGCATCCCGTCGAGGCCAGCAGAAGTGCGGCGGCCGCCGCGGACGCTATCGTAGTGCTTATGTTCTTATGAATGTTCATAGTCGAAGATTATTTGAAGGTGATGTTTGCTCCGATGTTGAATGTCCTCTGGATAGGGTAGTTGAAGCCCTCACCCGCGAGTTCCGGGTCCCAGAGCTTGAACTTGCTCCAGCAGAGGAGGTTGTTGCCCTGGAAGTAGAAGCGGAGGTTGTCGATGTGAAGCTTGCTGGTCAGCTTTTGCGGAAGCGTGTAGCCGAACTCGAGCTGCTTGAGACGCAGGAAGGAGCCGTCCCTCATCCACCAGGTGCTGACCTGTGTGTTGTTGTAGTTCTCGTAGGCGCTGTAGCGAGGGTAGAGCGCGTAGATGTCGCGGTTGTCCTCGCTCCAGTGGCTGTCCGCGTAGGCCTGCAGGAGCTGTCCGTGGTTCACGAACGGAGCGGTTCCGTACTTGCCTGAGGACGTGTTGTAGGCACTCGAAACGTCAATCCAGAAGGACTCGCGTGCAAGGCCCTGGAAGAACACGGAGAAGTCGAATCCCTTGTGGCCTACCGACACGCCGAAGCCGTAGATGATTTCAGGAGAGGTAGGGTAGCCGATAGGGACGCGGTCTGCGGTCGTGATCACGCCGTCGCCGTTGACGTCTGTGTACTTGATGTCACCGCCGCCGTACTGGCTTCCGAACGCTGCCTGCGAAGGACTGTTGGCGGCATCCTCGTCGTCGATGAAGAGGCGCTCCGCGATGTAGCCCCAGGTCTGCTTGATGGAGTACCCTGCATGCTGGCGGTAGGATTCCGGATAGGTAGGCTCCTCATAGACGTCGTACTGGCTGGTGGAGTATGTGAAGTTGGCCCTTGCCGAAGCCCAGAGGCCGCTTGCCCAGGCCTGCTTGTAGTCGGCCTGGATGTCGATGCCCTGTGCGCTGGCCTCGCCGATGTTGCCGTAGACGGAAGCCTGGAGACCCATCGTGTTAGGGATGTCGGCGCGCTGCATGAATATGTCCGTTCGGCGCTCGGTGAAGTACTCGGCGATGATGTCGAGTTTCTTGAAGAGGCCGAGTTCGACCGCGTAGTTCGACTTGTAGGATTTTTCCCAGGTGATGGCCTCGTTGGCGTAGCGCAGCACATCGATTCCCGAGTAGGACACGTTGCGGGTCTCACCGAAATATGATGTTCTGCTGCCGCTGTTCATGTTCATCTCCGAGAGATAGTAGAAGCGGTTGGAACTTGAACCGATGTTGTCGTTGCCGACAAGACCGTAGGAGTAGCGGAGCTTGAGGTTGCTGATGGCCTTTGTGGCAGGCTTGAACCACGGCTCGTTGGACACCATCCAGGCAAGGCCGGCTGAAGGGAAGAATCCCCAGCGGTGTGACTTGTGGAAGCGCTCGGAACCGTTGTAGCCGAAGTTGTATTCGACGAAGTACCTCTTGTCGAAGCCGTAGGTGAAACGGCCGGAGAGTCCGGCGTTGCGGGACGGCAGGGACAGCTGGAGCGAACCGGCGTTGGCGGTCAGCGACTCGCTTGCGGTAAGAACCAGAAGGCCGGTCACATCATGCTTGCCGAACGAGCGGCTGTAGTTGAGGCGGCTCTCGGAGTACATCGTGTTCTTGACCGTCTTGGCTCCTTCGGCGTACTGAAGATAGTCGGTACCGGTGTCATTGATTCGGGTGACGTGGTATTCTCCGGTGTAGGAGTCGTAGGAACTGAGCTGGTACCAGTAAGGGCTGAACGAACGGCTGACGGTGTATTCGGAAAGCCTGGTCAGGTTGAACAGTGTCATGAAACTCAGACCCTTGGTGATGAAGTCAAGGTTCTGGTTGAGTTCCACGGCGGCAATCATCTGAGAACGCTGGTAGTCCTTGTAGCCGCGGACGAGGTTGGCGTACGGGTTGATGTAGGAACCGTCGTCGTAGTTACCGAACATTATGTGCTGGATTCCGACGTGTTCGTCGTCCTCCGGATAGTAGGCCGGGAAGAGGACCGGGTCTGAGTGCATCACCTGGCGGTAGACGTCGCTACCTCCGTTGAGCGGGCCCTGGTAGTCGCGGAAGTTTCCGGTCAGACGTACGGCCAGTTTCGTGGTCGGGGTGATGTTGATGTCTATGTTGGAACGCAGCGTGTAGTTCTTGTCGTCGATGTTGTTGTTGAAGCTGTTTCGCTTGTCAACCTTCAGGATACCGGTGTCCTCGGTGTAGGCTCCGGCCACATAGTAGGTCGCGACCTTGCCGCCGCCTCGTGCTGAAACGTTTGCGCGGTAACTCGTGGCGTAGTCCTTGAAAAGCATGTCGTACCAGTCGTTGGCGGGATAGATGATGCGGTTGGCTCCTTCCTTCCCGGTCTGCTCGATTTTGTCGTAGGAGTACATCAGGTCTCCGAGAGGGTCACGGGTCGTGATGGCCTCGTTGTAGGACTTCATATAGGTCACAGGGTCTGCGAGGTCGACAACGTCGGTAGGCATCGAAACGGAAGTCTCGACACGGGCGAAAATCTTCGCCGGACCTTCCTGACCGCGCTTCGTGGTCACGAATATGACTCCGTTGGCTCCGCGGGCTCCGTAGAGGGCCGTGGCCGTGGCATCCTTCATGATCGAGAAGCTCTCGATGTCGTCAGGCTGCAGGCGGGCAAGGTCGGTGGAGGTCAGCTCGATGTTGTCGATGAGGATCAGCGGGCTGGTGTTCGCTCCGAAGGTAGTGATGCCTCGGACGAAGAAGTCGGCGTTGTCCTGTCCCGGTTCGCCGGTCCTCTGGTAGGCGATCACACCTGCGACGTTACCTGCGAGTGCGGTCGTGAGGTTGCTGGAAGGCACTTTCAGCGTTTTGACGTCGACTGATGAAATGGAACCGATGACGCTTTCCTTCTTCTGCTTGCCGAAGGCGACGACGGTCACCTCGTCAAGCTCGTTGGCGGCATTCTTGAGTTTTACGATGAAGTTAACCGTTGTGCCGACCTCGATCACTTGAGTTTCCTTTCCCAGGCATTCGAACTTGAGCTTGTCGGTCGGCTTGATGCCCGTAAGTTCGAACGATCCGTCAAGGTCGGTCATCACACCTCGTGTGGAACCCTCGACGGAGACTGTCGCTCCCGGCATCGGCTCACCTGTCTCTTCTTCGTAGATCACACCTTTGACGGTCTTTGTCTGAGCGACCGCCGCGAGTGACGCGAAGATGAAAACAAGCGACAATACGATCTTTTTGAAAGACATAAATGTTAAAATTACTGTTTAAACTGACTTGATTAGTCAAAAATCGTTTTATCTATATGGTACCGCCACACTATGTGGCGATACAGTTTACAAAGATAATCAGAAAATCGGTCAGTTTAACGTTTGCGCAGAAAAATTGTTCCGAGAATGCACAAAAAAGCCGGTCGGAATCTTTTCCGGCCGGCTCGTTTTCCATCGCGTGCGGATGCCTTGTACGCTTATTGCCTGGCGGTGAGGGAGTAAGGCTTCTCGGCCGCTTTCTGGCCGCGGGCCTTGTTCGGTTTCGCCGCCATCACGAACTCGATGACTCCGCCCTTCAGCAGGTCTTCGTGCGTGATGTACAGAGGTTTGTACTCGACTCCGTCACGAAGCACCTTCTTGACGTAGCGGTTCTTGTCGCTCACGCCCGTGGCCTTGATTTCAAGTGTCTTGCCGTCAGGAAGAGCGATCTTGGCGTAAGGCAGGTAAGGAGCGCCGAACACGTACTGGTCGCTTCCCGGGCAGACCGGGTAGAAGCCCAGTACGCTGAAGATGTACCAGGCGGACATCTGGCCGCAGTCGTCGTTGCCGCCAAGTCCGTGAATCTCAGGACGGTACATCCTGTTGACGATCTCCCTCATCCAGTACTGCGTCTTCCACGGCTGCGCCGTCCAGGCGTAGAGGTAAGGAATATGATGGCTCGGTTCGTTGCCGTGGACATAGCCTCCCATCAGGCAGTCCTTCGTGATGTCCTCGTTGGTGGCGTAGGCATATTCAGGAAGGTCCTTGTAGAAGAGTTCGTCGAGAGCGGAGACGAATTTCTTCTCGCCCCCCATCAGCTTCATCACTCCGTACACGTCCTGAGGGGCGTGGAAGGAGAAGTTCAGCGAGTTGCCCTCGATGAAGCCCTCGCCCATAGTCTGCATTATGTCGAAGTCCTTCTTGAAGGTGCCGTCGGCGTACTTCGGACGGGCGAAGCCGAGTTCGGTGTCGAACACGTTCCTGTAGTAGGTGGCGCGGTCAAGATATTCATCGGCGACGGCTTCGTTGCCGGCGGCGGCCGCGGTGTGCCAGATGGTCCAGTCGTCGTAGGAATATTCAAGGGTGTTGCTGGCGGCCGTGGAGATCTTGTCGTAAGGCACGTAGCCGAGCTTCATGTAGTCTCCGAGGCCCGCGTACCAGCCGGCTTTGGAGGTGGTGACCATCGCCTCGAGGGCGCGGTCCGCGTCTATGTCAAGCCCTTTGGTGATGGCGTCGGCCAGCACGGGAACGGCGTGGTAACCGCTCATGCACCAGTTCTCGTTGGCGCAGTGGCTCCAGACCGGGAGCATCTTCAGAACATTCTGGTCGTAGTGGGCCAGCATCGACTCGACCATGTCCCTGTCGCGGTCCGGCTTGAACAGGGCCAGGAACGGATGCTCGGCGCGGTAGGTGTCCCAGAGGGAGAAGACCGTGTAGTTGGTGAATCCGTCGGCCTGGTGGATCTCGTGGTCAAGACCTCTGTACCTGCCGTCCACGTCCATGTAGACGGAAGGATTGATCATCGTGTGGTAGAGGGAGGTGTAGAACATCTTCTTCTCATTCTCCGTTCCCTGCACATCAATCTGGGAAAGTTCTTTCTCCCAGGCGTTCGTGGCCTCGGCGGCCAAGGTGTCGAAAGACTTGCCGGAGGCTTCCGCCGCGAGGTTCTTCAGCGCTCCTTCCGCTCCGGTGGCCGAGAGGGCCACCTTGACGGTCAGCACCGGATTCTTCGAGGTGGCGAACTTGAACCAGGCCACCAGTTTGCGTCCCGCCATCGCCGGGAAGTTGCGGTACTGGGCGAATTTGCTCCAGCCTCCCTTGTAGTTGATCTTGGCGTGGTCCGCGTAACCATATTCAGAAATAGGCTGCGAGAAGGAGATCGCGAAGTAGGTGTAGTTGGTCCTGGCCCAGCCGTTGGTGATGCGGTAGCCGGTCAGCAGGGTGTCGTTCTGCACCTGGACCTCGGCCCAGAGTGTCTTGCCGTCGTAGTTGTAGATGCCGTGGATGAGGTCGAGGATCACCTGTCCGTCAACGCCTTGAGGGAAGGTGTATTCGTGCGCTCCGACTCTTGTGGTGGCGGTCAGCCTGGCCTTGATGCCGTAGTCGTCCAGGGTGACGGCGTAGAAGCCCGGTCTTGCGGATTCCGTGTCGTGCGAGAAGCGGCTGCGGTAGCCGCTGTCAGGGTTGTCCGAGGTGCCCGGGTTCAGCTTGAGAGCGCCCGTGGTCGGCATAATAAGGATGTCTCCGAGGTCGGAGTGTCCCGTGCCGCTGAAATGGGTGTGGCTGAAGCCCACTATGGTCGGGTCCGAATAGCGGTAGCCGGCGCAATATTCATAGGTGCGCGGCTGGTATTTCCCGTCCACGTTGTGGGGGATCGTGTCCGTGTCAGGACTGAGCTGGACTCCGCCGAAAGGGACGCATGCCCCCGGGAAGGTGTGCCCCATCCCGTCGGTGCCGATGAAAGGATCTACGTAACTTGTCTTGCCGGAAGGCTGCTGCGCGGCGGCGCCGGCGCAAAGGAGCAGGAACAGACCTGCTAGCATAAGTCTGGATTTCATGCCGCCAAAGTTAGTGAAAGATGCTGGAAAATCAAACGCCGGCTTCTACCGGAACGGGTCCGGCTCCGGAGCGTCCGCATCGTAGTCGAGGATTTCCGCCTGCCCTGAAAGGATGCTGCAGGCGTGTTCGGCAAGGCGGCGATTTCCGTGAATCCGCCGGATTTGTTGCGTAATTCCGAATATGACGGTGAACTACCCCTTGTGAGTAACCGCCATATTGCTTATATTTGCTGACTGTGCGGTCATTGTACGGATGACCGGACTGCTTTCTGAATTTTGGAATTATGAAGAATTGTCTGATGAAAATGATTTTCGGGATGGAACCTTTGCTCCCGATTGTACTGCTTGTTGTGTCGATGAACTCCTGCGTCGAACGTATTCCTATGGATGAAGCCGAGAATCCGCAGGTCGTTGTGGAGTGCGTCCTGAAGATGGACACCGTCCAGACGATGAATCTGTACTGGACAAGAACCATCAGTGAAGACGTCAATCAGCCGGTTGAAGATGCCAAGGTCTCTCTGGTTCACAAAGTCGATTCGAAGAATGTCTGTGACACGGTGGCAAGGTTTCACAGGGTGGAAGGGAAGCGCTGGCAGGCATCGTTCAAGCCGAAATACGGACTGGACTACGAACTGGTAGTGAAAGTCCCGGGCCGTGAGAAGATCACGGCGACCACGAGATTCCCCTATGATTTCAGGCTTGTGGCCTATGTGACAATCATCCGTGACGGAGGAAGACACTTCAAGGACACTACCGACCACGGTGAGATCATCTCCCGGTTCAATTACAATAATCATAATGTCAATGACACTGTAGAATTTTTCGCCCGTACCTACGAGGTGTCTATGGCCAGTTACACTTGGTTTGATGAAAAATCGTACGGCCCGGCGACCGACAGAGCTTGCAAGATGTGGATATTGCCGCACGTTGACACGACTCAAGTCAGGCCCGCCCGGCATGAATACACTTACGGAACCCGCGACAAAGGTGACACGCTGCAGTATCGTGGGTCAAGGCAGCCGCTATGCAATTATGCCGTGACGGACCATCCCGGAGTTGACAACTTCAATGTCGTGTCCGGGACTGTCTCCGACCTGAAATGGTGCAGGCAGCCGATAACCTGCGTCTGGACTATGAACGGCAACTATGGGGTTTGGGCCGACTCCAACTACAGCCAGTGGTGCACATTCATGTGCCCTGATTTGCCGCTTCACGGGAAATTTCTCAGAATCGACCACCCTGCTGACTTTACCAACGGATTGTCCGAGGAGGACTTGAAGAGCAGTTATCAGTGGTCCGCCAACAGTTTCTTCATCTGCGGAGACTACAGCGAACGTTACCCGCGCAGCTACAGGTCCCAACAGTATGACATACGCTATCAATCGTACATAAATGAGGTCCACTTTGTCTCGGATGAATATGACTCTTACCTGCGCGCTCTTTATGTGAAGTATTTTGAACGGGATGATTTCATACTGTCGGCTTACGATTACGAAAACGTGTACACGAACATCAACGGGGGACTGGGAGTTTTCGGGGCCGACCTCGTCTCCTGGGATGAAACTTCCTATGATCCCAGGAGAAAGAAGACAAGGTTCGTCAGGCTGTAAGCGTTGAATATGTTTGCGTAATGTCTCCTTTGTCGGTGATCATAACGGTGGCTGCGTATTTCACCGTATTGTTCACGGTGTCCCGGATCTCTTCGCGGAACGCCGGCAACTCCGGTTTCTTCAACGGTGGCCGCAAGGCTCCCTGGTGGGTGCCCGCCATCGCGATGATCGGCGCACCGATGTCCGGCGTCACCTATGTCTCGGTGCCGGGGATGGTCGGAGTCGGCGGCGTGCAGATGGGCTATATGCAGATGGTGCTGGGGTTCTTTGTCGGCTACCTTGTCATAGCCTTCGTACTCACTCCCATATTCTATAAAATGAATATGGTCTCGATCTACCAGTACCTGGAAGACCGCCTCGGAAGCTCGTCGCACAGGACCGGCGCCTGGTTTTTCTTCATCTCGAAGATGCTCGGTGCCGCCGTCAGGCTCTTCCTCGTCTGCGTCACGCTCCAGCTTATGGTCTTCTGCCCGCTTGGCCTGCCGTTCATCCTGAATGTGGCCGTCTGCATAGGAATCGTGCTTCTCTGCACTTTCCGGGGCGGGGTCACGTCAGTCATCTGGACCGATGTCCTGAAGACCGTGTGCATGGTCGCCTCAATCGTTCTTGCGATAGTGTTCATCTCCGGAGATATGGGTCTTGACTTCAAAGGAGCGGTGTCGGCCGTGCGCGGGAGCGGATATTCAAAAATCTTCTTCTTCGACGACGTCAACCATCCTGAATATTTCTGGAAGCAGTTCCTCGCCGGCGTGTTCACGGTGGTGGCGATGACCGGTCTCGACCAGGATATGATGCAGAGGACTCTGAGCAGCCGCAGCGCGAGGGATTCGCGGAAGAACCTCATCACGAGCGGACTGCTGCAGATCCCTGTGATCTTCCTGTTCCTCTGCCTCGGCGTGCTGATGTACGTCTTCGCCGGAGCGAAAGGCATAACCGAGACGGGTGACAATCTTTTCCCGGCGGTGGCCACGGGAGGACAGCTGCCGGCTGTCGTCGGAGTGCTGTTCGTGGTAGGCCTGGTTTCCTGCGCATTTTCGGCGGGAGGCTCCGCGCTGACCGCACTCACGACATCGTTCACTGTTGACATAATAGGTACGCGGGGCAGAAGCGAAGACCAGGTGAAGTCCATCCGGCAGAAAGTCCATCTTGCGATGGCCGTGCTGATGGGAGCGGTAATCTTCATATTCCACATTCTGAACACGGGCTCGGCCATAGATGCCGTGTACAAGCTGGCGAGCTACACCTACGGGCCGATTCTCGGGATGTTCGCCTTCGGGATATTCACGAAAAGGAAGGTCCGTGACGGATGGGTGCCGGCCGTGGCTGTCGCAGCCCCTGTCCTGTGCTTCATCCTGCAGGCGAATTCAGAGCGCTGGTTCGGCGGCTACAGGTTCAGTTACGAACTGCTTCTGCTGAATGCGTTCTTCACTTTTGCCGGGCTTCTGCTGCTCAGCCGCAGGTCCGACACACCTTCTGAAGTAAAAAAGTTAAATTAATTTTGCCAATTCCGGATTAATGCCTATTTTTGCATTCCAGTTGCAGAGATGCAGCACATCATTGAGATATGGTGTAATGGTAGCACTACAGATTCTGGCTCTGTCAGTGAGGGTTCGAATCCTTCTATCTCAACAAATTCCGGCTTTGGCCGGTTTTTGCTTTTTGGCTCTTGCCAGGAATGGCGGGGTAGCTCAGCTGGTTAGAGCGTCGGATTCATAATCCGGAGGTCGTGGGATCATGCCCCACTCCCGCTACGAAAGATACTTAATAAAGACGATAATGGCGAACGCATTTCACTATTCCATCGGAAGGAAATTCATCCAGGCTGTCAGCGGAGCATTTCTCATAATTTTCCTGCTGCTTCACGTTACCATTAATCTGTTTTCCGTCATTGACTCATTCACGGGCAATTACGGCGCTGCCGACGGACTTTTCCAGAAAGGCTGCGACTTTATGGCTCTGCCTATCGTGACCATTATGGTTCCGGTTCTTGCCCTCGGTTTTCTCATTCACATCATCTACGGCATCTCCCTTACCTGGAGGAACATCAAGGCCCGCGGCGGTTACAAGCGCTACGGGACGCCGAGCGTCGCTGCAGCCGATTCCTGGTCTGCAAAGAACATGTTCGTGCTTGGAATCGTGATTCTCGGTTTCATCTGCTTCCATCTGTCCCATTTCTGGGCTGACATGCAGCTTGCGATGTTCATCGGCGCCGAGGAGGGAAATCCTTATGATCTTCTCAACGTCACCTTCGGACGATGGTGGGTGCTTGCGCTGTACCTCGTCTGGTTCGTGGCTATCTGGTTCCACCTCTGCCACGGTTTCTGGAGCATGTTCCAGACAGTGGGCTGGAACAACCAGGTGTGGTTCAAGAGACTGAAAGTGATCGGCATCGTGGTCGCCACGCTGATCTTCCTTGGTTTCGCTACTGTAGGCGTCAACGCATTCCTTCAGGCAAACGCATTGATCTAATCAAGGATTCCGAAAGAAATTCAAAGGTCGACCAAACTCCGGTCGGCCTTTTTTCGTTTGCAGATGTTTGTCCGCATATTACTTGAAAAACAATAACTCAAAAAAACGAACTGAAATGAGACAGAAAAAGTTCATGCTCCCAGAGAGCGAAATTCCTACGGCGTGGTTCAACATCCAGGCGATAATGCCCAACAAGCCGATGCCTATCCTCAACCCGGCAACGCACGAGGTCCTGAAATCCGAAGATCTCTACCCGATTTTCTGCAAGGCCTGCGCCGACCAGGAACTGAACACGACTGACGAATGGATTCCTATTCCTGAACCTGTCCGCGAGCAGTACGCCGGTTACAGGTGCACTCCTCTGGTCAGGGCCTACGACCTTGAGGCCGCTCTCGGAACTCCTGCCCACATCTATTTCAAGAACGAAAGCGTGTCGCCGGCCGGTTCGCACAAACTGAACTCCGCTCTCGCCCAGGCCTATTACGCCAAGGAGCAGGGCATCACGAACATCACCACGGAGACCGGAGCTGGCCAGTGGGGCGGCGCCCTGTCCTACGCCGCCAAGAAGTTCGGACTGGACTGCGCCGTGTACATGGTCAAGGTCAGCTTCCAGCAGAAGCCTTACAGAAGATCCATAATGCAGACCTTCGGAGCGGCGATCACCCCGTCCCCTTCGATGTCCACCCGTGCCGGCAAGGACATCATAACCGCCAATCCGAACGACCAGGGCTCCCTCGGATGCGCAATCTCTGAGGCGATCGAACTTGCCGTCAGCACGCCGAACTGCAAGTACACCCTCGGTTCCGTGCTCAACCACGTCTGCCTGCACCAGACTGTCATCGGACTTGAGGCCGAGAAGCAGATGGAACTTGCCGGTGAATATCCTGACATTGTCGTCGCCTGCTTCGGAGGCGGCTCGAACTTCAGCGGCATAGCCTATCCGTTCATGCGCCACAATATTCAGGAAGGCAAGAAGACCCGCTTCATCGCGGCCGAACCTTGCTCATGCCCGAAACTTACAAGAGGCAAGTTTGAATATGACTTCGGCGACGAAGCCGGCATGACTCCGCTTCTTCCGATGTACACTCTCGGTCACACCTTCAAGCCTGCAACCATCCACGCCGGCGGCCTGCGCTACCACGGAGCGGGTGTGATAATGTCGCAGCTGATGAAGGACGGGTATATGGAAGCCGTTGACATCGAGCAGCTTGACGCTTTCAAGGCAGGCGTGCTTTTCGCCCGCTCCGAGGGCATAATCCCTGCTCCTGAATCCTGCCACGCCATCGCCGCGACCATAAACGAGGCTCTCAAGTGCAAGGAAACCGGAGAAGAGAAGACAATTCTGTTCAACCTTTCAGGGCATGGATTCGTGGACATGAGCGCCTACGACCAGTACTTCTCCGGCGACATGCAGAATTTCCACGTGTCGGACGAGGATCTCGCCAAGTTCATCCGTTCTGCAGATGCGCTCAACAAGTAAGCGCGTCTGACGGGCAGGTGCTCTGAACAGACGGGACAGGAAACCGCAAAAGACAAGGGACGGGTGAAAAGTCTGCCTGACTTTTCACCCGTCCCATTATCCTTGCTGAAGAAGATTTATTTCTTGAGAGTCTTGAAGAGTGAGTTGAGCGTCGAAGCGGCGCTTATGACTTCCTTGGCGTTTGTCGCGGCCTCTGAGGAAGTGATCTTTGAGATTACGCTCTCTGCCGTGGACTTGGCGGCATCGGTAGCGGCTGACTTGGCGCTTGACTTGAGGCTGCTCAGGTCGAGGTTCGCAAGCTTGGTCAGACTGCTGATGACTTTGCTTGAATTGCTGCTGTTGACAAGCTTCTTGGAACCGGAAATCAGACCCTTTACGAAAGACTTCGTGTTGGAGTTGCTGGTGAGGCCCTTGACGTTGGTGGCGAGGGTGATGAGATTGGATATGTTCGTGGCGTTGGTGAAATCCACCTTACCGTTGCTCTTGTACTGGTTGTAGAGCGCGAGAAGCGCTGTGCCGGCGGCAGTGCCGTTGCTGGTGGTCAGCGTCGATGTGCTTGTGCCGGCGGTTGCAGGCACGGCGGAAATCTCCGGAACCTCAGAAGCGCGGCAAGGAGCCGCAAGGATGATTGCCGCAGCGGCAATCGCGAAAATCTTAAATGCTTTCATCTTTGAATATGAATGTAAAAAATTGTTGTCCGGAAGCATCGGTCCACCTAAAACCGTGCCAATCCGGACAACAATCGTACCTTTTTACAGTTCTTTCGGAATCAGCGGCCGTTATTCGGCGAACGCATAGGAGAATCCGTCGGTCTTGTCCCAGCCGCCGCGGGTGAAGTCAGGCACTTCTACAGGCTTGCAGCCGTTCTCGATGGAGATTCTGCCGAGTTCCGTCAGGCAGCACCATTCGGCCATATCATAGACATCCATGTCAAGAGGCAGACCGTGATGCAGGCAGTAGATCAGACGGTAGTCCATGATGAAGTCCATTCCGCCGTGGCCTCCGACTTCCTTGGCGACCTCTTCGAGTTCCTTTGTAAGGATAGGGCTCCTGTACTGCTCCATCAGTGCAGAAAGCGCTTCTCCGGAGTAAGTGATCTCGCCTGTAAGATTCTTGAAGTCGGTCTCGGCTCCGTCCGCCGCACCTTTGCGCAGGCAGATCTGGTTGACAGGATATTTCCCTGAATAACCTTCGCTTCCGACGATCTGGTACATCCTGTTGTAAGGACGCGGAGTCATCACGTCGTGCTCTACGAGGATCGTCTTTCCTTTCTCAGTGGAGATCATCGTCATAGTGAGGTCCGCGTTCTGGAATTCCTCGCATTTCTCTCCCGTCCTGGCCTCTTCGTGCTTCTTGCCGTTGACGGACTTCGTCTCCATCGCTACGAGGGTCTTGAATCTGTCGCCCCTGTGGATGTTCATAACCTGGCAGACAGGACCGAGTCCGTGGGTAGGATAGACGTCTCCCTTGACGGCCTTGTTGAAATCCAGTCTCCAGTTGTTCCAGTAACCTGACCAGAACTCGTCAAGATTGTGGTGGTAGGAACCTTCTCCGTGGATGATCTCGCCGAAGACTCCCTTCTGGGCCATCGTAAGGGTGGACATCTCGAAGAAGTCATAGCAGCAGTTCTCCAGCATCATGCAGTGCTTGCGGGTCTTCTCGGACATGTTGACGAGTGCCCAGATGTCTTCGAGCGACGAGGCGGCAGGCACTTCGACGGCGACGTTCTTGCCGTGCTCCATAGCGTAGAGGGCGATCGGAACGTGGTGCTTCCAGTCCGTGCAGACATAGACAAGGTCAATGTCGTCCCTGTCGCAAAGCTGCTTGTAGGCTTCCGTGTCGCCTGAATATTCAGCGGCACGCGGAAGTCCTCTTTCTTCCAGAATCTTCTGGGATTTCTCCACCTGCTCGGGGCGCACGTCGCAGATGGCGACTATCTTTACTCCGGGAATGTAGGTGTAGCGGCCGACGGCTCCGGTTCCTCTCGAGCCGACGCCAACGAATCCTATGCGCACGGTGTCCATCGCAGGGACGGTAAGCCCCAGTGCACTCTCCTGGCCTGCAGGCCTTTCCGGTGTTTCGATTCTGATCACGTCCGCTTCCTTGGTCGTAGCGCACGACACTGCCAAAGTCAGCAGCAAGGCGGCAAAAAGATTTCTTGACTTCATAATATTATAGCGTTTTTTGATGTTTCCCTTGCAAAGATATCACAATTGGATGAAAAAGCCTTGCGTCCGGCCCCGAATTGCGACATTCCTCAAGAATTGCTATATTTACCGGCTGATTGGAACCTGGTTCCAAAAAGTATCAGGAATAAGACAGTTAATCTTTCTGGAATATGACATTGAAACGGATAATCTTTGCGGCGCTGCTTGCCGCCTGCTTTTCGACAGCAACCTTAGCTGCGCGGGAAACCTCCTGGTCGCTTTCTTCCCCTGACGGGAAAATCGTGACGGAAATCACGGCCGGAGACGGCCTGAAATATTCAATCAGCCGCGATGGTGTTCTTCTGATATCGCCTTCCGGCCTTTCGGTCACGTTTGACGACGGCACCGTCTTCGGAGGCGCTGACAAAGTGAAGAAAGTGCGCAGGGGAAGCCACGAAGAAACCGGCATCCCTGCTTACAATTACAGAAAAGCCACATTTGATGATGTCTATAACTATCTGACGCTCGAATACAGAAACTACAGCGTCGAGTTCAGGGCTTTCGACACCGGAGTGGCCTACAGGTTCGTCTCGACCGCCAAGAGCGGCGAGTTCACCGTCACCGACGAACAGACCGAGTTCAATTTCGCACAGGACTGGACGGCCTGGGTGCCTTACATCAGGGTCAAGGATTTCAGCTCCTTCAAGAAGCAGTTCGTCAACTCCTTCGAGAACACCTACGAGCATATTCATCTGTCGGAAATGGATCCGGCCAGGCTCGCCTTCCTTCCGTTGACGGTGGATGCCGAAGGGGGAGTGAAGATCGTCATCACCGAGTCCGACCTGTTCGGCTATCCCGGCACTCTGCTCAACGGGCAGGGGAGCAAGGAACTGAAAGGCATCCACGCTCCGTACCCTTCCGGATTGAGGCCGAACGGAGTCTATGTCTATCAGGATATGGAATATGCCGACTACATCGCCAAGGTGCAGGCCGGGCAGAAATTCCCGTGGAAGGTCATCGGAATCACTCCTGACGCCAAATCGCTGATGGATCTCGACCTTGTGTGGCAGCTTGCCACTCCTGCTGACAAGGACACTGACTGGAGCTGGGTTAAGCCCGGCAAGGTGGCCTGGGACTGGTGGAACGACTGGAACCTTTACGGAGTAGATTTCAAGACCGGCATAAACACTCAGACTTACAAGTACTACATCGACTTCGCAGCCTCACGCGGCATCGAGTACATCATTATGGACGAAGGCTGGGCGCAGAAGGCCAAGGCCAACCTCTTCCTGATCAATCCTGACATCGACCTTGAGGAACTTGTCTCCTATGCCGATGCGAAGAATGTCGGCATCATCCTCTGGGCAAGCTACAACAGCATCGTCAAGAACCCGGAGAAGGCTATGTCGCACTATTCGAAGATGGGCTTCAAGGGCTTCAAGATAGATTTCATCAACAGGGACGACCAGCAGGCCGTGCAGTTCTGCGAACGGATGGCGAAGATCGCCGCCGAGAACCATCTGCTGATCGATTTCCACGGAGTCTACAAGCCTGCCGGAATCCAGCGCACCTATCCGAACGTTCTGAATTTTGAAGGAGTTTTCGGTCTCGAGCAGATGAAGTGGGCCGCGGAGGAGTACGACCAGGTCGTCAACGATGTGACCCTTCCTTTTGTCAGGATGGTGGCCGGTCCGATGGACTACACCCAGGGAGCGATGCGCAACGCCGCCAAAGGCAACTACCATCCGGTCTACAACGAGGCGGTGAGCCAGGGCACCCGTTGCCGCCAGCTCGCCGAATATGCCGTCTTCGAGGCTCCTCTGACGATGCTCTGCGACTCTCCTTCCAACTATATGGCGGAACCTGAGTGCACGGAATTCATCGCGGGGTTCCCTACAGTTTGGGACGAGACCGTTCCTCTCTGCGGCGAGATCGGTGAATATGTCGCCGTCGCCCGCCGCTGCGGTGACGTCTGGTATGTCGGAGCGATGACGGACTGGAACGCCCGTGACCTCGAACTCGACCTGAACTTCATCGGAGGCGGGAATATGACCGTATTCCAGGACGGAATCAACGCAGACAGGGCCGGCAGAGACTACAGGAAGACTTCCGCGCAGTTCCCGGCGGACGGGAAAGTGAAGATCCATATGGCTCCGGGCGGCGGTTGGGTCGCCAGAATCAGCCGCTGAAAGACTTGCGCTTATGAGACGGTTCTTGCTTTTCGTGATTGCTGCGGTTTCTCTGCTTCTGTCCGGCAGCCCTGCCGGGGCCAGGACCGGGAAAGTGCGGGTAATGTCGTTCAACGTCAGGGTCCAGCTGCCTGCCGACACAGGCAAGTTCAACTGGGAAAGCCGCAAGGAAGCCTGCGTTAAGGCGCTCAGAAAGTACAAGCCTGACATACTCGGAATCCAGGAGGCTGCTTCAGTGCAGAAGCAGTACCTGATGAAGGAGCTCTCGAAATACTATGTTATGGTCGACGGCAGCGCAAAGCCCGGTACGCTGAACGAAGACACGGCCGTTGGCTACGTCCCTATATTCTTCAGGGCTGACAGGTTCGAACTTCTCGACTACGGAACATTCTGGCTCAATGAGGAGCAGGCTCCGGAGAAAGTCGGCTGGGACGCGGAAAGGGTCAGAAACGTCTATTGGGTGAAACTGCGTTTCCGCAAGTCCGGCCAGATACTGTTCTGCTTCAACACCCAGCTAGACCGGCGCGGGACCGTGTCCCGTACCGAGGGCTCGAAGGTTATCGTCGAGAAGATCAAGGAAATGGCGGGAGACAAGGCCGTGGTGTTCCTCACGGGAGATTTCAATGTCTCGGGTGACGACGCTTCGCTGAAGCCTCTGGGGGCTTATCTTAAGAAGGCTGACAAGGAAGTCAGGAAAGCGGACACGACTCCGTCGTTCAATGATTTCGGCCGCAGCGGCGCAAAGTCAAGCGTTGACCACATCTTTTTCCGCAACGCGCAGGCCAGGTCCTTTGAAGTCGTCAGCGACCGTTTCGGCGTCCGCTATGTTTCCGACCATTACCCGCTGAGTGCGGATTTCGAGGTAGAGATTCCGAAGGATTGACGTCGGCAAGCTCGTAGTCGAGCAGCCTCTGCTCCAGATTCGCGGATTTGACGCGGATCTTCACCGGGTCGCCGAGCCTGTAAACCTTGCCCGTGCGCCTGCCCTTTATCAGATAGTTCTCTTCGTCGAACTCGAAGAAATCCGACTTGACGTCGCGCAGGGCGACCATTCCTTCGATCATGGTAGGCTTGATTTCGACGTACATCCCCCATTCCGTCAGGCCGGAGATGTTGCCTTCGAACTCATCGCCTATCTTGTCCTGCATGAATTCTATCAGCTTGTACTTGACGCTGTCGCGCTCGGCGTTGGAAGCGATCTGCTCCCTCTCCGAAGCGTGCTGGCACTGTGCTTCGTAATATTCCTTGTTCTGGCTTTCCGCGTTGTCAAGGTAGAGGGCCAGCAGGCGGTGCACCATGGTGTCAGGGTAGCGCCTGATAGGGGAGGTGAAGTGCGTGTAGAACTTGAACGCAAGTCCGTAGTGTCCGATGTTCTCGGTGGTGTAGACCGCCTTGGCCATCGACCGCAGGGCTATCATCTGGAACGCGTCGCATTCAGGCGTGCCTTTGGCCTGGCTGAGGAGAGTGTTGAGGGACTTGGCGATTTCCTTGCCGTTGCCGGACGGCCCGAACTGGAAGCCGAAGTTGCTGACGAAATGCCCGAGGCTTGCGATCTTCTCGGAATTAGGCTCTCCGTGCACACGGTAGATGAAAGTCTTGGCCTTCTTGTCGGCCTTGCCGTCCATCTTTCCTCCGGTGGCTATGAACTCTGCCACGGAACGGTTCGCGATGAGCATATATTCCTCGATGAGCCAGTTGGCCTCCTTGGTGATCTTTTCATACACTCTCACCGGCTTGCCCTTTTCATCGACCTCGACCTTCATTTCCGGCCTCTCGAAACTGATGGCTCCGGATGCGAAGCGCCTCTTGCGCAGGATGGCGGCAAGCTTGTTCAGCGTCACGATGGCTTCCCGCACGTCCTGGCCTATCGCCGGATCGGAAGGCTCCTTGCCATCGCTTTCGATGATCTGCTGGGCTCCGTCGTAGTCGAACCTGTATTTCGACCGGATGGCGGTACGCCCGAACCAACGGTTCTCGATCTTGCCTCTCGGAGTCATCTCGACGACCACCGAGAAGGTCAGCTTGTCCTCGTTCGGACGGAGGGAGCAGAGCTTGTTGCAGAGTTTCTCAGGCAGCATCGGCACCGTCCTGTCCACAAGATAGACGGATGTCCCCCTTTCCTGAGCCTCCTTGTCCACGATGGAACCCGGAAGCACATAGTATGACACGTCGGCGATGTGTATGCCGATTTCGTAGTTGCCGTTGGAAAGTTTTCTGAATGACAGCGCATCGTCGAAGTCCTTGGCGTCTGCAGGGTCTATCGTGAATGTCAGGGTGTCGCGGAAATCGCGCCTGCCCTTGAGGTCTTTCTCCGTTATCTTGTCCGAAATCTCGTCGGCCGCATTCTCCACCTCCGGCTCGAACCTGTAAGGCAGTCCGTATTCGGCGAGGATCGCGTGCATCTCAGTGTCGTTTTCGCCCGGCTCGCCGAGGACATCGACGATGTGTCCGGTCGGGTTGGGCTGCCCCTTCTCCCATCCGTCGATCACCGCCGCCACTTTCATCCCTCTCTTCGAACCTTCCGGCAGAGTGCCGAAATCGACGCTTATGTCGTAAGGCATATTCTTGGATTGCATCAGCACCCAGGCCTGCCTGCCGACGATGTGAAGCACGCCAACGAACGGCTTGCGGCTGCGTTCGACAATCTCGGTTATCTCGCCTTCGCGCCTTCTTCCTCCATTGCCGCGTCCGCGGCCTTCCTCCTTCACTGTCTTCTCCTGTGTCACCGCGCATTTCACGATGTCACCGTTGAGAGCTCCGCGTGTCTTGGTGGCCTTGACGAACACGTCGTTGTCAGGCTCGCCCTCGATCACCACGAACACATAGCCGTCTCTTGTCATCTGGACCTTGCCGGTCACCTCCGCGAGCACCTTCCTGGTCTTCTGTGTCTTCTGTCTCTGGCCGAATCTGCGGTCGCGGCTCTTCCTGCTTCTTCCGTCGCCGCCCTGGCGATTGCTTCTTTTCTGCATCTCTTTTGATTTAATCGTGCAAAGTTAACAAATTCCTCATAAAGGGCGGAATGTGAATGAAGGATAATCATTATCTTTGCAGAAATAAATTTATCGAATATGTCCGACATCAAGAACGATGACAGAGTCGTGATGACCCTGGACGCCGGCGGCACGAATATGGTCTTCGGCGCGATGAAAGGCGGAGAATTCTGCTGCGAACCGATCACGTTGCCTTCAAACGCCGACAACCTTGACCGCTGCCTCGGCACGATGGTCAGCGGCTTCACCAGAATCAAGGAGGAACTCGGAGAGAAGAAGCCGGTTGCCATCAGCTTCTGCTTCCCAGGACCTGCCGACTATCCTGACGGCATCATAGGCGGCTACCTGCCGAACTTTCCTTCATTCAGGGACGGAGTGGCGCTCGGCCCGTTCCTTGAGGACAAATTCGGGATCCCTGTGTACATCAACAACGACGGCGACCTCTACGCCTACGGCGAGGCTCTCGCCGGAGCGCTCCCTGAAGTCAACGGAAAGCTCGCGAAGGCCGGCAGCGCGAAACGCTACCGCAACCTCATCGGCTACACCTTCGGCACCGGACTCGGAATCGGAGTGGTGGTCAACGGTGAACTCAACCGGGGCGACAACTCCTGTGTGGAAACCTTCTGCCTCAAGCATCCGGACAATCCTGACATCATCGTCGAGGACGGCGCCGCGATCCGTGCCGTGAAGAGAGTCTACGGCGAACTGACCGGCAATCCGAACCACGGACTCGAGCCGAAGGACCTCGGTGAAGTCATAGACGGAAAGCGTCCTGGAGATGCTGTCGCCGCAATCCGCGCTTTCGACAAGATGGGCGAGGTGGCCGGAGACGCGATGGCCACGGCCGTCACCCTGATCGACGGCCTCATCGTGATCGGCGGCGGAGTGATGCACAACTACAAGTACCTGATGCCGGGAATCCTGCGCACGATGCGCGGCAAGATGCACCAGCTGACCGGAGAGGAGCTGAACAGGGTTCAGATGAAGGTCTACAACCTCGACGACCCTGCGGAGTTCGAGCAGTTCGCCAAAGGCGAGGCCAGGAGTCTCAAGGTTTACGGCAGCGACCGCGAGGTGGTCTATGACCCTCAGAAGCGTGTCGGCGTGATGCGTTCCAAGATAGGCGCGAGCAAGGCCATATCCCTCGGAGCCTATGCCTTCGCTCTCTCGGAACTTGACAGGAAGTAGTGTAAAACAATCGGTTAGTCAGTAATATGTATCCTCTTGAATTCAAGCCGTACCTCCGCGAAATGGTGTGGGGCGGTGAAAAAATAGCGCCCTTCAAGGGCATAAAGACAAAGCAGCACTCCATCGGCGAGAGCTGGGAGATTTCGGCGGTCGAAGGCCACGTCTCGACCGTCGCCAACGGCCCTCTCGCGGGCAGAAGCCTTACGGAAGTGATGAATGAATATGGCAGCGAACTTGTCGGCCGCAAGGTCTTCGCGACCACCGGCACCGAGTTCCCGCTTCTGATAAAGTTCATCGACGCCAAAAGCGACCTGTCCGTCCAGGTGCATCCGAACGACGAGCTTGCAGCCAGGACGCATCCCGGAATGAAGGGCAAGACGGAGATGTGGTACGTCGTCGGAGCCGACGAAGGCGCCCACCTGCTGAGCGGCCTGACGGAATGGATCACTCCGGACGAGTATGAGAAGCGTGTCGTGGACCACTCCATCACCGATGTCCTGGCAAGCCACAGGATCGCTCCGGGCGACGTGTTCTTTTTACCTGCTGGCAGAATCCACGCCATCGGCGCAGGCTCTTTCGTCGCAGAGATCCAGCAGACATCCGACCTTACCTACAGAATTTACGACTACGGCCGCCTCGGCCTTGACGGAAAACCCCGCGAACTGCACATCGAGCAGGCAAAGGAGGCCATCGACTATGATGTCTATCCGGACTACAGGACCGAATACACCCGCGTCAGGAATGCCGAGACTCCGCTTGTCAGCTGCAAGTACTTCAGCACTTCGCTCTTTGACCTGGACGAGCCTTGCGCCAAGAACCTTTCCGGACTCGACTCTTTCGTGGTCGTGATGTGCGTGGCCGGCGGCGGATCGCTGATTGACACTGAAAGCGACGGGCAGCGGCACACCGTGACTCTGCGTCAGGGGAAGACCGTTCTCATCCCCGCCACGTCCACAGGCATCGAGTTCCGCCCCTCCGGTCCGATGACCTGTCTGACAAGCTGCATAGAGTAAGATGCGGAATTTTCAGTAGGTGTGCAGGCTGAAGCCCCGGGCCGACGGAAGATAATTGACGCCCCACCAGCACATCTGGAGAAGAATGAACGAGAATATCAGCAGCAGGAGCGCGTCGCGTGTGCTTCTGCTGCGTTCTTTTTCTTTCGCCTCATTTTCGGGCAGCCGTCTGAGATGCAGGTAAAGAAGGTAACTCAGCCAGGTGGCCGCGGCCCAGGTCTCTTTTGGATCCCACGTCCAGTAGTCCCCCCAGGCCTGCTTTGCCCAGAGCGCTCCCATCACTATGCCCATAGTCAGGAACCCCCATCCCGTACGCACAAGTGAATCGCAGAGCCCGTATTCGGGCTTCATCGCGTTCCCCGGCCGGGAGAACCAGAGCAGCTTCACCGCAAGTATCGTGGCCAGACCCATCACCGCATAGGCGAACATATACACTGTCACGTGCGGGATGAACCACGGACTCTGAAGCGCCGGCATAAGCGTCCTGCTGTGGATTTCAGGCTTGAAGATGTTGATGCAGACGAACACGGTGGCCATCAGCGAACTGAACGGAAGTGCCCAGCGGTGTCCGCGCAGCAGATAGACTCCTAGTCCGACCGCCGAAAGGAACAGGCTGAACCAGAGTCTAGTCTCGCCCATAGTGCGCAGAGGCGGTCTTCCGAGATCGGCCCAGAATCCGATTATGAAGGTCAGGAAAAGGACGGTGCCTGCTCCGGAGAGCAGTGCGGCCGGAAGTTTCCTGCCCGACTTGACAGAGACAGCCGCTCCGCAGATCCAGAGCAGGGCCGAGCCGCAGGCATACCAGATGAACGAATCCCAGCTCATAGGCTTACCTCCTTGTCAGTCCGTTCCGCATCCTCCTTCCGCTCCTTTTCCCTCCCTGGCTTGAATCCCGGGAGGAAGACCATAGCCGCCGCGCACAGGAGCATCAGCCACAGAGCGGCCCTGAATATTCCCGAAAGAGGGGAGCGCACACATCTGAAGGTGCAGGAATATGTCCGCAGTCCGCCGTCAAACGAATAGTCGGAAAGATAAATCCACCAGCGGTTTGCCTTGACCGGGCGGTTGACCCTGATGACGATGTCCGAGCACTCTCCGTCCGGAAGAGTGACGGTCACTCCGGCGGCATATTCATTGACGTTGAATTCCTTGAGGGTTAATTCAAAAGGCAGCTTGACGGGATCTCCGGCGCCGTCGGTCATGCCCGAGCGGGTCGGTATTCCCGCTTCGGCGGTAAGGCTGGCCCGGGTTGTCGTGCCGCTTCCGAATATTCCCAGAATCAGGATGGCCGAGACGCCGGCGTGGGCGCAGGTTACTCCGAGACGGTGCCTGCTGAAATGCCGGATGTCCTCGATCGCGTTGAGAGTCAGGCAGGCGGTCAGAAAGAGCAGCGCCGCGATGAAGACGGGCGAACCGCTCATCGCCCTGAACCCCAGAACTCCGAAAAAACCGTTCCTGCTTCCGTCCTGCGGGACAAGCCCGAAGACAAGAAGCAGGAACAGTACGATTGAAACGGAAACAGTGCAGGCTGTCCTTCCGGACAGCATTCTGAACCAGTTCTTGCGGTTGCGGGCGGCATAGACGCCGACCAGAGCGCCGATGAAGACAAGCGCTGCAGCCAACCCCGCAAGATGGTGGGCGGGAGCCATTACGCCTCAGCCCACTGTTTGCGCAGGAGTTCCACCGCGGCGGCAGCGGTCGTGGCGCGGTCGCCCTCGGTTCCGCACTCGAAGGTCACGTACTTGTCGTAACCGATCTCCTTCAGTGTCCTGAACCCGTCGATGTAGTTGTCTTTCTCGCCGTCCTCGCCAGGCATAAGCCTGCGTCCGCGGCTTGCGATGTGCATATGCTGGAGGTATTCCTTGCCGGCCGACATCAGCGCTCCGTAGTCTGAAGTCTCTTCGGACATATGCCAGAAATCGCCGAGCACCTTGACACCTTTGCTGCCGCAGTCGCGCGCTATCGCTGCTGCGTCGGCTACCAGGCGGAGGTAGAACGCCTCATTCCTGTTCAGCGGCTCGAGGATGACATAGGTGCCGTGCTCGAGGGCGTACTCGCCGAGCTTGTAGAGCTCACTGCAGAGGAAGTCGCGTGTCTCCCTGGTGTGAGGCCTGCAAGGTGTCTGGCCGTTGAAGGCCGGGACCATTATGACTCCTGTCGAGCCGAGTTCACCGGCGGCGGCCAGAATCTCGCGGTATGACTTGTCGAAAAGTTCCTTTACGGCAGGATCTTCGGCGAGGATGAATCCTTCAAATCCGGCGCAGATGGCCGAAACCTTGATGTCGCGTCCCTTGAGAGCGTCCTGAATCTCCGTCACCCTTGATGCCAGTCCGCTTCCGCCTGGCTCGAAGCCGACAACTCCGAGTTTCTCCATAAAGTCCAGCCTCTCGTTTAGGGTTTCGCCCGGGGCCGTGCCCTCGCCGAAGGAAATCTTCAGTTCGGGAGCCTCTTTCTTCTCCTTCTTGCCGGATTCTGCCGGGGATGAGCATCCCGGAAGCACGGATGCGGCGGCCAGTGCGGCAGAGCCTATCGCGGCGGTCGTAAGAAAATGTCTTCTGTCCATATCCTTTGTCTTTGAAACCCGGCCGTTACTTGCCTTCTCCCGGAACCGGAACTACGTACTTGCTCATATCCATTGAACCGAGTTCCAGTTTTTCAGGAAGAAGGTCCATGTCCGCGGCGCTGATCGCGTCCCAGGTTATCGTCTTGCCGGTGTAGGCCGATTCACGGCCCATAATGCCGCAAAGGGAGGATATTCCGCAGTCTCCCGCTTCCACGTGGGCTTCGCCCTTGCGGATGTGGTTGACCCAGTCGACGTGCTCGAGTACATAAGGGTTCGTCTGCTTGAACTGTGCGTTTTCGGCTTCCGTGTCGAACTTCCAGATGACGTTGCCCGCAAGGTCGTAGATGGTGTAGCCTTCGTTAGTCCACCAGCCCTTCGTTCCGCGCACGATCTCCTTGATGTTGTCGTCGCAGCCGTCGATCTGACGGCACATGCTGTGCAGATGGACTCCGTTCTCGTACTCGAAGTCAACGCTGAAGTTGTCGTACTGGTCGCCGGTGACTCTGCGCTGGCGGCTGCCGAAGCCTGTCGCCGCCACAGGATGCTTGCCTGTCATCCAGTTGAACACGTCGATGTTGTGCACGTGCTGCTCCACGATGTGGTCGCCGGAGAGCCAGGTCCAGTTGACCCAGTCGCGGATCATCCATTCCATGTCGCTCCAGCCCTGCTGACGCTCCTTGTACCAGAGCATGCTCTGGTTCCAGTAAACGTTGCCGCTGACGATTTCACCGATGAGACCTTCCTGAATCTTCTTGAAGGACTCCACATAGCCTCTCTGGTGGCGGCGCTGCGTGCCTGTCACCACGCTGAGGCCTTTGGCCTCGGCCTGCTTTGCGGTCGCCATTATCAGGCGGTAGCCCTTGGCGTCGACTGCGACTGGCTTCTCGAGGAACGAGTGCACGCCTTTCTCCGTGGCGTACTGGAAATGAGTCGGACGGAAGACCGGAGGCGTGGCGATGATGACCATGTCCACTCCAGAGTCGATGACCTGCTTGTAGGCATCGAAGCCTGTGAAGAGATGGTCTTCGGCCACTTCCACTCCCTTCTGCTCCTTCAGGTCGTCGCGCAGAGTCTCCACCTTGTCCCGGAACACGTCGCCGAGCGAAAGCACCGTGATGCCGTCGGCTGCGTTCAGAAGATCGATGATGGCACCGCTTCCGCGGCCGCCGCATCCGATGACTCCGACTTTAAGTTCCTTGCCGTCAATGGCTTTGTCAGGGAGTTCCGGGACGTAGTATTCGTCCGGTTGTCTGAGCGGAACCTGTTTCCCGGATTTGTCTCCACCTGCGCAGGCCGACAGCAGAACGCTGCCTCCCACAAGACCGACACCGATCTTGGCGCTTCTGCCAAGAAAATCTCTTCTGTCCATTTTGCTGCTCATCTTATCAGTGATTTAATGTTATTAAATGTTATTGAGTGTTTTGTTGTTGCCTCGTTATTGCATCCGGATGCCTTCAGGGACTTCGCACACGACTCTGAAGCCGATTCCCTTGATGTCGGAGTACCACCAGATGCTCTTAGGGTTCTGCGGGTCGGTGCGGAGCCAGTCGTCGTGCCTGGTGTGGTTCCTGGCGGCGCAGCGGACCAGTGAAGCGTCGTCTGAATATGCCCCTCCGCGCACCACGAACTCGTCGCCTTCGGCCGGTCCCTTGGGATCCAGAGCGCCGTCGGCGATTCCTGAATATGCTTTCTCGGAGTAACGGTCAGAGCAGTACTCCATCACGTTGCCGAGCATATTCTTGAGTCCGAACGGATTGGCTTTCACCTCGGAAGGCTCCTGAGTCCTGCCGAAACTGTCCTGCGAGTAGATGACATAGGTCGCGATTGAGGTCGTGTCCGCTCCGAATATCCTGCTTCTGAAGGTTTCCGTGGAGAATCTCTTAGGGTCGCCTTCGAAGAAGTACGGTGTCTGGGTACCGCCTCTGGCGGCATATTCCCACTCCGCTTCCGTCGGCAGCCTGTAGGTGCGTCCCGTCTTGAGAGAAAGCCACTGGCAGAAGGTTTCCGCCGCGTAGTGGGTCATCGTGATTGCCGGCCTGGCGCCCATTCCCCAGCCCTGGTCCGGAAAACCGAACGGAGGAGTCGGCCCGCTGACCGCATCCACGTCCGGACGGCTGTTGTTCGCATAGATCTTTTCCGGAGGAGTGCGTCCTTCGGACATCGTCTCGTTGTAGAAGGCCCAGAACTGGCTCCAGGTCACTTCGGTCTCTCCCATGAAGAACGGAGAGATTCTGACCTTCTTCTGCGGACCTTCGTCTTCCGACCGGAACGGTTCGCTGTCGGGACTGCCCATCGTGAACTCGCCTCCCGGCACCGCGACCATATTTATCGCCGCGCGCGTGCCAGGTACGGTTTCCGTGAAATTTTCGAACGAGGTCACGACCGCCGCACTGTCATACCTTTCGCCGGTTCCCGTGTCCATCACCTTGCCTTCCAGCCTCTTGTGTTCGTAGCCGGGCATATCGTGGCCGGAATTGAGATGGCAGCTGATGCACTGGAGATTCAGTTTCTTCGAATTTTCCTCGTAGTAGAGATGAGCCGTGATTCCGTCGTCGGAAATTCCGGACGGGAAGAGATTCGCGTGGCACTTCTCGCACGACTCGTTGTAGACGATTCCGGTGGCGTGTTCCAGAGTCCTCTTTGACTCCCAGTCGATTTTGTCCTTGTCCTTTGTCATCTTCGCCCAAAGGTCCTTCGCCCCGATCTTCGCCTTGGCCATATAGTACTTCAGGAATCCGTTCTCTTTCGGCGGCAGATGGCAGGCCGCGCAGTCGGTCACGACTCCGCTCGCGCTGTTGTAATGTTCGGACTTCTTCCAGTCCGCGTCGGCCTGTTCGTGGTAGTGGCAGCTTTGACAATAATCATTGGTCGAGGTGCGGTTCAGCACCCCCCCGGCAGCCAGGGCGACAAGGATTCCCGCGAGGAAACCTCCGGCTCCGACCAGCAGAGCAGCCCTTTTCTTAATGTTTTTTGGCATAATACACTACCTTTCTAGAAAAGGCCCGTAAATTTACACAAATCCTCATTCTTGTAAAAATTTTTCATTTGCAAGAATGAGGATTTGAAGCGTTTCCCGGATTATTCCTGCTCTCCGGCTATGATTCTGGCGTCTTCGCTTGTGTCAATTCCGACTTTGGTCGCCAGTTTCTCGCGCTTTTCGCGGATTATCTCCTTGTGCCTGATGTACCAGTTCTCACCGAACACGGCCGCGCAGGCAAGGCAGAAATAGACAATGGTCTGGATAATCATCACGTTCATCTGCATTCCTGCGGCGCCCATATCTCCACCTGCGGTGCTGAGGTTGATGTAGGCCTGAGCGCCGAACGTGGACGGGAAGATGTACGAGAACACTTTCCAGAAGCCCGGGAAGGCCACGGTAGGCCACGAACAGCCTGTCAGGAAGAGAGCGATAGGGGACATCGTAAGGAACAGAACGAACACGGACTCCCTTCTCGTGATGAAGGTGCTCCAGAACATGCTGAAGAACACGCAGTCGGTGATGAAGAACAGCAGCATCGCCAGTATGTCGTGGAATTCGCCTCTCTGCGGAATTCCGAAGATGGCCGGCACGATGAACGCGATGTACATTCCGATGGCCAGATAGAGCAGCCAGTAGGCTCCTCCGCGGCCGAGGACACAGCGCACGAGTCCGTGACCCTCCAGCTTGTCAGGAAGGGTGGCGAAACTGTGGTTCCTTTCCCTTGAGGTTCCGACGAGCAGGGACATTCCGTAGAACATCGTCTGCTGGATGATTATCATCAGGATGGCGGAAATCAGGAAGAAGCTGTAGTTGGACGCCCTGTTGTACGGGTTGTTGTCCTCGTAGCCCACAGGCTTGACGACCTGCGAGGCCTCCTGTTCCGTCATTCCGGTCAGCGAGTACCTTTCCATCTGAATCTGCCCGATTTCGTGGAGCATCACGAAATTGGTGGCCATCAGAGTGTTCTTGTAGTAGAGGAAGCTGCTCATGTCGGCATAGACCGACATCGTCGCAGTCTCCATCCTTGCCAGTTTCTCACCGAAATCGGACGGGAAGTAGATGATGCCTTTGACTTTGCGTTCCTGCATCAGCTTCTCCGCCTCGGGCATATTCACACACTTCGCCGCGACTTCGACTTCTCTCGTGGCATCAATTTCCCTTATGAACCTGTGGCTGTCGGCGCAGTCCGCATCGTCCACGATGGCCACCGGAGTGTCGGAAACGATTCCGTTGAGATAGACCACATTGTACAGAAGAGGATAGACGAGACCGGCGACAAGGAAGATCAGCAGCACTCCTCCGTCGGAGAAAATCTGATGGAATTCGTGGCAGAATATTCCAATAAAGTCCTTGAACCAGGTCTTTGCGTATGTAGCTTTCATTTCTGTCAATCTTTAGGGAAGTTCTGAAGTATGTACGCCTTCTTGAGTCTGCCGAGGCCGATCAGAGGTATGAAGAAGAACAGCAGCAGATAAACCACTTGCTGCCACCATCCGGCGAAACCTGAGCCGAAGATGGTCTCCTGTACGTAGAACTGGTAGTAGTGCCTCAGTGGGAAAGCGGCTGCAAGTCCTTGAATGTAAGGAGGCATCGCTTCGATCGGAAGCGTGAATCCTGAGAGCGAGAAGCCCAGCACGCTGTAGAGCGCGCCGATGCTCAGCGCGAGCCTCGGAATAGGGAGCATCTCGATGATGAAGACCGCTACCGCTTCGCTTGCAAGGACGAGCAGCAGTATTCCAAGGAACATGTTCCAGATCGAGCCTGCGAGAGGGAAGTGCAGCTGATGGTACATCACCATTATCAGCGTGCATCCGATGGCGCTGAAAATCAGAGTCCAGACCAGCAGCTTGCCGTTGAGCGCGTCCAGAATCGAGTTGCCGGACGTCTTAAGCAGATGCCGTGAAGTGCCGAACTTCAGCTCCGCTCCCAATGAATATATCAGCACGATGATCACGATCATCTCCAGCACGCCCGGCAGCAGCACGCTCGAAAGATAGTAGCTGTAGTTCGTCGTGACGTTGCCGATCTGGTGCAGGTCGATGTTCACCGGCTGGATCATCCCCATTATCTGGCTGTCGTTGTAGCCCTTCATCCTGAAGACCTGCCTCTGGACTGCTCCGTTGGTGAGGTTGACCATCGTAAGGAGGTCCTTCCAGGCGAGCGCTCCGCTGACGAAGTACAGACCGTTGATGTAGAAGGTGATCTTCGGCTGCCTGAACGACTGGATGTCATCGTTCATTCCCTTCGGAATGACGCAGACGGCTGAGATCTTGCCCCGGTTCATATCCTCCCTCGCGGCCGCGAAGGATTCGTAGTGGACGACCTTGCCTAACTGCGTGCCGTCCAGCTGTTCGCTGAAATTCCTTGATGTCGAAGAGTAGTCGTAGTCCACCAAGCCTATCGGAATGTCGCTTGGCAGACCATCTCTAAGGAATGTCAGGAAGAAAACCGCGCAGAAGGCCACGACTCCGACTGAACCCAGAAGATAGATCGGGCGTTGCCTGATGATTCTGAGCTCACGGCGTGCCACCGCGATCATTCTCTGCCAATTGCCCATAACCGGAAATCTTTACTGCTTGACAATGGCTGACATGCCCGGACGGATGCCGTCGACGGCCACGTCAGGCACGGCTCTTACTTCGAAAGTCTTTGCGTCGTACAGACCTGTCTCCTTGGTGGCCTTCCAGGTCGCGTAGGACTCGCGAACTGCAACATAGTTGACGGTGGCAGGGACTTCCTTGCCGTCGAGGGCCGGGATTATGACGGTGATCTTGTCACCCTGCTTCATTCCGTGCAGGTAGTCCTCGCGTACGTTGAACGTGAACCAGATGTCGTTGAGGTCGGTGACGCTGGCGACAGGGGATCCCTGGCCTACAAGTTCGCCGACTTTAGGGAAGAGAGCCGAGATGATTCCGTCTGCCGGGGATGTCAGATAAAGCTCTCCAAGATAGGATTCGACCTCCATCAGGGCTCCGTCCGCCTGATCAACCAGAGCCTGGGCCGCGGCCTTGTCTTCGGCGCGTGCACCGTTGACCGCCATATCATACTGGCTCTTGGCGGCCTTGGTCTGAGCTATTGCGGCATCGTACTTGGCCTTGACCTCATCGTATTTCTGTGCGGCGACGACCTTCTGGTCGTAAAGCTTCTGAATCCTGTCGAAAGACTTCTTCATCACGTCTTCCTGCACGAGAGCCTGCTGGTAAAGTTCGTATGCACCGGCGATCTGCTCCTTCCTGGCTCCGTTCTGCGCCTTCCTGTTCTGTGCGCTGGCTGCGCTCTTCAGAGCGTTAGCCTGAGCGAGTTTGGCGCGGACTTCAGGGGAGTCGATGAATGCCACCGTGTCACCCTTGTGCACCATCTGGCCTTCCTTGACGTAAAGTTCCTCTATACGTCCCGGAACCTTGCCGGAGACTCTGTATTCGCTGGCCTCTGCCTCGCCCTGGATTGTCAGCGGCTTTGGTTTGGTGACGAAATAACCGATGATGGCGATGATGAAGATGATCGCGATGAGCGCTACAATGCCTATCACAAGATTGTAGTTTTTCTTTTCCTTTTCCATAATATCTTTTCTTTTTATCATTATTCTTTGAATATTCACACGCTTTATTCAGCCTTGACCGAACCTTCGGCTTTGCCGAGGTTGACGGCGAGCATCTGGAGTTCTATGCCTGCATCGATGTATTCGGAATGAGCTTTGAGCCAGGCCGTCTGGGCGGCGAGCGTCGTGTTGGTGTCGATTACGCCTGCCTCGAAGCCTGCCGTTGCCGTACGCAGGTTCTCCTCGGCGCTGGAGAGGTTGCTTTCGGCCATCGCAAGTTTCTCGAGAGCCTCGCCCTGCTGCTTGCGCAGCTGCGTTACCTGAAGGTTGATCAGGTTCTTGGCATCCTCAAGCTGAGTGCGGTAGAGGGTGGCCTCAGCCTTTGCCTTGCGGGTCTTGCTCATAGCTTCGAAACCGTGGAAGATCGGGATGTTGACCACTACTCCAGCGTTGAAGAATCCGTTCCAGTCCTTCGCGAATCCGTTGGAGAGGTTAGGGTTGGTGACGCTGTAGGCGGCCATCAATGCGATTTTCGGCATCATGTCAGCCCTTGCCACTCTGACTTTGCCGTCGTAGATCTGCGATGCGAGCTCGAGGCTGCGCGTTTCAGGCCTGTCTGAATATATCTGCTCCATCTCTTTGTTCGATGTCATCTGAGGGACAGGAATGGCATCCAGCCCTTCGTCCGCAAGGGTGATCTCTGAGTTAAGGTCGAGACCGATCTGCTTGCAGAGCAGCATCTTGGCGAGTGTAAGCCCGTTGTCAGACTTGGTCTTGAGCATGTCTGCCTCGTTGGCTTTCACCTTGATCTGCAGAGCGTCTGATTCTGTCGCTACGCCTTCCTGAACTGACAGATTGACATCGTTCTCCATTTTGTGGAGAAGGTCGGCGTAGGAGTCTGCAAGCTTCTTCTTGGCGGCTATCGAGACGATCTGCCAGTAGGCCTGGTCAACATCGACGACGACCTGCTGGTACTGCTGGTCGTACTGTGTCTTGGACAGCTGCTCGGCCAGTTTGGCAATCTTGTTGGCCGCGATTATCTTTCCGCCCATGAAGACAGGCTGCTGCACGGTCACTGCACCAGCGAAGATGTTTTCAAGGTCAGGGTGGAAAGCGTCGTCGATTTCCTTTCCGAGAGCGTTGATCGTCTCTGACAGGTCAGTCTGTGACAGGGCTCCGAGAACCGTCTGCCACATAGGACTCTTCATATATTCGGCGGCCGCCGCCGGATTGGAGGTGATGGCCGTCATCAGGTTCTGGGTGAATGCCTGGGCCTGGCTGTGGACCATGGTTCCCATATTCTGGAGCTTCTGTGAAGTGGCGTCGCTGACAAGAGCGATGTCGTTGGCGTTGTAGATGTAGGCGCCCGTAGCGGAGAAGTTCGGCAGGTAATTGGCCAGTGCGATCTTTCGGTCGTAGCCGGCCATCTCGACTTTGGTTTCAGCCTGCTTCAATGTCTTGTTGTTCTCGACGGCCATCTCCCTGCACTGCTCGAGAGTGAGCGTCTGCTGGGCTTCGGCCACAAGCGGCGTCAGAACCGTCACGGCCAACGCTGCGAATCTTGCAATGTTCTTGTTCATATTTTTTGACATAACTTTCTTTTCGTTTTGCCTTCCTTCCGGCAGTCATCCGCCTTTTTGTCTGACAACTTGTCTGACAACGCCTCCGGAAAGGCCGTGGCCGACCACTGCAAATTGATTGCCAAATTTTACCTTAAGATTGCCGTTTTGGTGTTACGTGTTGTCAAAAGGTCGAATATTGCGAAATTTTGCAATACTTGTGAAATTATTTCTATATTTGCCGTCGTGCATTTATGACGTCTCACGCCATATCTGCGCGGCAGTTTTTACTTTATGCAATTTTGTGCGCTATGCAGGATTCTTTACAGAACATAGGTCTCAAGCAGATCCGGAAGCTCGTTCCGATCCAGAACGGGCTGATGCTTGACGATGATTTCTACATATTGGACGTCAAGTACAGCGACAACCTCAAGTTCCTGATGTACCCTTGCAGGACGGATGCCTTCATCGCCGTTTTCTGCAAGACAGGACATTTTGACATAGAGATCAACCTCAAGACCTACCACATCGAGGACAATATGTATTTTCTCGGCACGCCAGGCAACATAGTGAAGTTCAACAAACCTATGGAGAATGAGCTTGACAGCCTCGATTTCATCGTGATGGCGATTTCGAAGGAATTCCTGTCAAGCATCAGCTTCGATTTCAAAAAACTGTTCGGAGATAGGATGAACATTCTTTCAGAGCCTTGCGTCCGCCTGACCGACAGGGACCTTGAATTCAGTTCCAAGTACCTTGACCTTTTCGCCGGCGTGATGAAATCTGACATTCCGAACAAAAGGGAAGCGGTCGGTTCGCTTCTCGGTTCGCTTCTTTACGTGATGAGCGGTCTCATGAAGAAGGATGCGGACAGGAACCGGGAACTGCAGCCTGAGACGGCCAACACCAGGGTGAAACTTGTCTTCGACCACTTTATGTCGCTTGTCACCGAATATCATTCCGTAGAGCGGAATATGGCTTTCTACGCTTCCCGCCTGGGGTTGACCCCGAAATATCTTTCCAAGCTCATCAAACAGGTGAGCGGACGCTCGGCGCCGGACTGGATCGATTCGTTCGTCATCCTTGAGGCCAAGAATATGCTCAAGTACACCGACGACAGCATCAAGGAGATTGTCTACAAACTGCATTTTCCGAATCCTTCGGTGTTCTACAAGTTCTTCAAGGCGCACACCGGAATGACGCCTTCTGAATATAGAAACGGTTGAAAAGTACAATCTGTAAGCATATTTGCGGCTTGGCCGAATGATTTTTGCGAAAACCGTTTTAAAAAATTAAGAAAATCCTTTGCGGATTCAATAAATCTTGATATCTTTGCCACCGGACAGACAAAAGTTCTTTTTTGTTGTCTATTTGTTAAGTTCGTTTTATACACAGGCCGCCGCTTTGGGGAAAGCGGCGGCCTGTTTTTTTGCGCGTTTCCCAGCTCGGGAAGCTGGAAGTCCGCGAATCGGCGGACAATAGGCTGCAAAAAACGAAAAAAAACCTTCACTCGACCCGTCATATTCACAAAAATTGCTAAATTTGTCTTGTATGCCACAGAAAATTAATGCATAATTTAATAAACATTCAAAATGGGTAATAAGAAATCAAATTTGGCGGTCATCATCGTGATGTTCGCATTGTTCTTCATGATCGCGTTCGTCACGAACCTTGCAGGTTCGATGGGCGTAGTCGTTACCAATCAGTTCGGAGCATCCAAGGCGCTTTCTCAGCTTGGAACGCTGGCCAACTTCATCGCTTACGTCTGCATGGGTATTCCTGCCGGAATCATCCTCAAGAGGAAAGGTTACAAAGTGACGTCTCTCCTTGCGGTCGTGATCGGCTTCGTCGGAGTCGGCGTACAGTTCCTTTCAGGCTATGCTGAGTCATTCGCAGTCTATGTCCTCGGTGCGTTCATCGCCGGATTCTCGATGTGTATGCTCAACATCGTCGTCAACCCTATGCTCAACACTCTGGGCGGCGGCGGCAACAAGGGCAACCAGCTCATTCAGTGGGGCGGTTCCTGCAACTCCATCGGTGCGACCATCGCTCCGGTCTTCGTAGGCTGGCTCGTCGGCGGAAGCATCGCGGACGCAACAGTGTCAAAGGCCGCTCCGGTTATGATCATCGCCATGGCCATCTTCGCAGTCGCCTTCGTCGTGATTATGCTTACGGACATTCCTGAGCCTCATATGGAGACACCTGAGGAGAAGGCCGCCCGTCTTTCCGGCAATAAGGTCAAGGATCCGTACGGACCACTCTCTTTCCGTCACTTTGTCCTCGGCGCCATCGCCATCTTCTTCTATGTGGGAATCGAAGTCGGCATCCCTAACACCGCCAACGTTTACTTCTCCGGCCTTGACTGGGTAGGTCCGGCCCTTGCCGGCACGATGATCGGCGGTTACTGGCTCTGTATGCTCATCGGCCGTCTGGTCGGTGCCAGCGTAGGTGCCAAGGTCAGCAGCAAGACTATGCTTCTGTTCACCTCGGCAGTGGCCATTGCCTTCATCCTCTGTATCGTGTTCATCCCTGAGACGGTGACTGTCAACATCGCCGGCAGCGTAATTCCTCTCGCACTGGTGTTCGTCCTTCTCTGCGGTCTCTGCACTTCCATCATGTGGGGCGCGATCTTCAACCTCGCCGCTGAAGGCCTCGGAAAATACACTGCAGCCGCTTCCGGAATATTCATGACCCTCGTCTGCGGTGGCGGTATCATTCCGTTCATCCAGAACTTCATCGCCGACAAGGTCGGCTCGCTCCAGAGCTACTGGCTCATCATCGCCTGCCTTGCATACCTTATCTACTATGCAGCCGCCGGCTCGAAGAACGTCAACAAGGACATTCCTGTAGAATAATGATCTCTGCGCAGCCGTCGTCAACAAGGCGGCTGCGCATTTTTTTTATAACGAAATCACAATGGAACAGAATCTTGTAATAGGAATAGATGTCGGTGGTCAGACCACCAAATGCGGCGTGGTTGACGCCCGCGGAACAGTGCTGGCCCAGACCGTCATCCGTTCGGACAACTACACCGAAGCGGCTCCCTACATCGAGGAACTTGCCGTAGCGCTCAAGAAAATCATAGCCGATGCGCACGCAGAAGGCCAGATCCGCGGAATCGGAGTCGGAGCCCCTAATGCGAACTTCTACACCGGTGAAGTCGAAAACGCCGTCAACCTTTCCTGGGGGCGCTCCGGCTCGATACCTTTCGCAAAGATGCTCTCCGAGGCCATCGGCGGCATTCCTGTGAAACTTACCAACGATGCCAACGCCGCCGCGATGGGCGAGATGACCTACGGAGCGGCCAGGGGAATGAAGAATTTCATAATGATCACTCTCGGTACCGGTG
>CAVCDF010000131.1:0-17044 GCA_963600795.1 Anaerotignum sp.
TCCCCGGTTCGCGGTCGCCCACTGCAATTTCCACCTTCGCGGCAATGACAGCGACCTGGACGAGGCTCTTGTGGAGGAATGGGCCGGGAAACACGGAATCATATTCATAAAGAAGGATTTCGACACCGAATGGTATGCCGCTTCGTCCGGACTCAGCATCGAGATGGCCGCAAGGGAACTGCGGTATGCCTGGTTCGCGGAAGTCTGCCGCAGGGAAGGGTTCTCCGCCCTCTCGGTGGCCCACAACGCAAACGATGACGCCGAGACTATGGTCCTGAACCTGCTCCGGGGGACCGGCGTCAAAGGAGTGACGGGAATGCGGCGCTCATCGGCATTGCCCGGCTCGGAAGTTCTTCTCGTCCGCCCGCTGCTTGACTTTTCAAGAAAGGACATCAATGAATATGCGCTGTCGCGCGGACTCGTGTGGCGTGAGGACAGGACCAATGCCGACTCCACCTACAAGAGAAACTGCATCAGGAATGAGGTCTTCCCGATTTTCGCCCGGATCAACCCGTCGTTCCTTGCTACGCTGAAGGGAGATATGGCCCGTTTCGCCCAGGTCCAGGCTATCGCCGACGACCATTTCAGGTCGGTGGAGGCGGCGGCCGTCAGCCTTTCCGGCGATGGCCTTCCGGCGATTGACATCCGCAGGCTTACGGAGAACGGGCATTGGGAATATGCCCTTTTCAGACTCCTTGAGCCTTACGGTTTCACTTCCTCTGCCATAGGAGACATCGCCGATCTCCTGAAGAACGGTTCCACTGTCAGTGGTCGGAGGTTTCTTTCCGGTGAATATCAGGCGCTTACGGATGGCGGAACGCTGCGCCTCACCAGGCGCTTCCCTAACGGTGGGCCGGAACCGCAGGAACTTTCTGTTGAAGGCCCGGGAACATATTCACTGGGAGATACCGGGTTCACGGTCAGCCTCAGCGGCGATGCGGATGACGTGTTCACGTCTCCGGGGGAGACCAAGTTCGATTCCGCTGCAATCCCTTTCCCGTTCACCGTGCGCCGCTGGCGGGCCGGGGACTGGATGCGCCCTCTCGGAATGAAGGGACGCAGGAAACTCAGCGACATTTTCGTGGACTTGAAGACCGGTCTGTCCGGCAAGGAGAAAGCCCTCGTCGTTTCCGGCGAAGGCTCTCACGTGCTTGCCCTGGTGGGCAGCAGAATCGACGATTCCGTCAAAGTGACGAAGGCCACGGCCTCCGTCACCGTCATCCGTCTTATCTGATTTCGATTTCAAAAGGCATTCTGGCGAACACGAGGTTTTCGTTTCCGCCCTTGGCCCAGGATTTCTGCCATCCGACAAGGGTTCTGGCGATGTTCTCGAAAGGAGTCCCCTCGAAAACTCCGGCCATCGCTTCTTCCATCTGATTGCTCTGTCCGAACTGCATCATCAGCTGTTCAACCATCGTAAGCGGCTTTGGATATCCGGTCACATTCCAGTCGGAGACATCAGGGTCTCCGGCCATTGACGCCGCATAGGCGATGGCGTCTTCAAGAGTGCCTATCTCATCCGCCAGGCCGATCTTCAAGGCTTCGGCACCGGTCCAGACACGGCCCTGAGCGATGCTGTCAACCGCTTCGAACGTCATATTGCGGCCTTCGGCGACTATTCCGACGAACTGGTTGTAGATGTCGTCAACATAAATCTGCATCCAGGCTGTCTCTTCCGAGTCGAACGGCCTGGTGAGGGACAGCATGTCGGAATGCTTGTGGGAGTTGACCGGGGTCATGTTCACGTGCGCGACATTCTTGAGGGTCCCGCTGAATTCCGGAATGGCGGAGAACACTCCGATCGAGCCGGTCAGCGTCGTCGCGTTCGTGAATATGTGGTCGCAGCCGTTCGAGATCCAGTATCCGCCCGATGCGGCGTAGTCACCGTAGGAGGCTATCACAGGCTTGACCGCCCTGGTAAGGTCGATCTCTTCCTTTATCTTGCTGGCCGCAAGCACGGTGCCTCCTGGGGAGTTGACCCTGAAGACAACTGCCTTGACTGTCGAATCGGCGCGGACTTTGGCGATTATCGAAGCGAAGCGGTCTCCGCTGATGTTGTTCGGGTCATCCTGCTCGACTATGTTGCCGTCGGCGTAGATGACAGCGATCTTCTTCTTGGCGGAGGAGTTCGTGGAGACTTTGGCTGCGGCGTAGTCCTTGAAAGGAATGAACTTCACGTCCTTGAAGCTGTCCTTGGAGGCAAGGTCGGCAAGTTTGGACTTGTATTCCTCGACGGAAAGGACTGCATCGGCCAGGTTGTGCTTCACCATGTCTTCAGGCAGCGATATCGAGAGATTGTCGATGAACCAGTTGAGGGAATCCACGCTGATGCCTCTGCTTTCTGCCGTTTCCTTCGCTATGGTTTCCCACATCGAGTCGATCATTTCCTGGTTCTGCTCCATATTCTCCGGGCTCGGGGCGTTCTTGACGTACGTTTCGCCGGCGCTCTTGTATTTCCCGTGGCGGATCAGCTGGTAGTTGACTCCGAGCTTGTCTAGCAGGTCCTTGAGGAAGAGCATTCTTCCGCTTATTCCAAGCATGAAGTTGTTGCCTCCGTGGTGGCTCGTGGTGTAGATCCTGTCTGCGACCGAAGCGAGGTAGTAGTTGCCGGACGTGAACGCTTCCCCGTAGGCTACGATGGCTTTCCCGCTCTTTCTGAATTCGGTGAGGGCTTTCCTGACCTCTTCAATCTTGCTGACGCTGCTTGCGGCGCCGTCAGTCTTGATGAGGATATATTTGACTCCGGGGTCTTCCGCCGCTTTGTGAATGGCCTTGACCGCATCAAGTATGCCTACCTGCTGGACCATCGAACCGCCTTGAAGCGAGACGACCGGGCTGGATTCCTGAGTCTGTTCGGTTATCGCGACATTGGCCATGTCCATAAGGAGCACACCCTCCTTCGGGATTACCGCTCCGGAACCGGATGAGGCCGATGAGGCGATCATTGAACCAAGCATCATAAAGAACATCACGACTTTGACGATGCCCCAGATGAACAGGCCGCAGAGAACGGCCAGCACCCATTTTACAAATTCTTTCGTGTTCATTTTGCTATAGAAGTTGTTTTGAAAATTCCGAATTACGGCAAAGTTAAGCAACTTCTTTGATATTCAATCATTATATTTAAATTTGCATTTTTGCCGCTCCGGACCGGATGACGCCGTCCCGCGCGGCGTTGGAAAAGACTTCTTCAAGATGAAAAGGACGATAGCTCTGTTGTGCGCCGCGCTCGCGGCCACCACCGTTTCCGCCCAGACGCAGACGGTGGACACTTCATCCATATATAAGGACAGGAAGGACAGTCTGGCGGCCACTGTGTTCGTCGGCCATCAGGACAACAGCATATCCAGGACGAAGACTCTGAGAACGGAACTGATTTCAGCCTCCGGGCTTCAGAAGATGGCCTGCTGCAACCTCGCGGAAAGTTTCGAGAACTCAGCCAGCGTGACTGTGGGCTACTCAGATGCCGTGACGGGGGCCAGGCAGATCCGGCTCCTGGGACTGTCCGGAACCTACACGCAGATGCTGGACGAAAACCGTCCGGTCCTCAGGGGAGTGACCGCCCCGTACGGCCTGTCCTACGTTCCGGGGCCGTGGCTTGAGAGCATACAGATCGCCAAAGGCTCTCCGTCCGTGATCAACGGTCTGGAATCTATGACCGGTCAGATCAATCTTGAGCACAAAAAGCCTACTGAAGAAAAGCCTTTGTTCGTGCAGGCTTCGATGATGAGCGATTCGAAGGCGGACTTCAACGCGACGTCGGCCTGGCAGCTCAGCCAGACTCTCTACACTATAGTCATGGGCCACGTCAGCGGCAACTTCAAGGCGCACGATATGAACGGGGACGGCTTCAGGGATGATCCGAAGTCGCTGCAGTTCAACGTCGCCAACCGCTGGCTCTACTACACTCCGCAACTGCAGGTGCGCTGGGGAGTCAAGGCAGTCAGGGACAGCAGGCAGGGCGGAATGGAAGGCTACGACAAGGACAGGGTGCGTTCTGCAGTCGGCACGCCTTCCCTGCAGGCCGAGCCTTGGGGCACCGACATCGCCAACCGCCTGCTGAATGCTTACCTTAAAGTCGGTAAGCCGCTCAGGGAGGACGGTTCAGCCAGCGTCGCGGCCATCCTTGACTGGTCCTGGCAGAAAAGCGACTCCTGGTTCGGCGCTTCATCCTATCTTGGGGAGCAGCAGTCCGGATTCTTCAACCTGCTTTACAGGAATATGCTGAACGATTCCCACGACTTCACTGTCGGAGCCAGGGGAACGTTTGACCATATTGACGAGAACATAAGAAAGATGTACGCCGCGCTTGCCCTGGAACAGTATTCGGACAGGTCGGACCTTTTCTTCGGCGGGCTTTACGGGGAGTACACTTTCCACGCGGGCGAGAAGTTCACTTCGATAGCCGGCATAAGTGCGGACTGGTACAGGAACAACGGCTTGAAGGTGTCGCCGAGGGTGACCCTGAGATATTCACCGGAAAAATGGATTGTGGTGAGGGCGAACGGCGGCAGGGGACTCCGTTACGCCGACCCGGTCGCCGACAACATCGGTGTGATGTCCACGCACAGGAACATTGGCGGGGACTGCCTGCAGCGGCTGCTTGAAGATTCCTGGACTTACGGCGGCAATGTCACCTTCTACCTGCCTTTCGGAGCGGATCCCGAGAAGACTTACATAAGTTTTGACTATTTCAGAACGCAGTTCTTCCGCCAGATGATGCTGGACAATGAAGTTTGGCTCCCCGGCGGCTGTTCCGGATGGTACTCCTGCTTCTTCGATTCGGACGGCAGGACGTCGTTCTCGAACAACTGGCAGGTGGATTTCAGCACGGAGCCTTTCGAAAGGTTCACGGTGTCCCTTACCGGCCGCTACACGGACGCGAGGTCCGAAAACTACAGCCGCGATCTTGTGGAGAAGCCGATGCTGAGCCGTTTCAAGGGAGTGCTCAACCTTCAGTACAAGACCAACCTGAGCAGATGGATATTCGATTTCACCGCCTCCGTCAACGGGTCTGCCAGGGTATATGAGTTCATGAAGGACCTGCTCGGCGACGGCGGCTCCCTGCTGTACCCCGACGGACGCACTCCTGTCTATCCTCTGCTTTATGCGCAGGTGACCAGGCGTTTCCGCGGGTTCGACGTCTATGCCGGAGTCGAGAACATCACGAACTTCACCCAGAAGAACGTCCTGGTCGGAGCGGAAGGACCGGACGGAGAACTGTATCCTTGGAACGAGGCATTCGACGCCAGCTGCATCTGGGGACCTCTGATGGGCCGCAGATTCAATCTCGGAGTAAGGCTTACGCTCTGGAGGGCTACCAGGAATGATTAATATTGATTAACTTTGCAGATTGTAGCAAGGCCGTCCCGGCAACGTAGCCGGACGGCTTGAAATGATGCCCGTTATGAAAAGAACATTGATTATCGCTTTTGCAGCCTTGATTCTGTCGGTTCCCGCATCCTTCGCGGCCTCCGCGGATGCGGTCCCAACCCTGCCGCAGCAGGAGAAAAGTCTTGGAAAGAACATCAGCAAGGTGACTTTCCATACGAATATGCACTGCCAGAAGTGCGTCGGCAAGATCAAGGAGAACATATCCTTCCTCAAAGGAGTGAAGAGCCTTGACGTGTCTCTGGAGAAGCAGACTATCGTCATTTCCTACGACAACCGCAAGACGGACGAGGCGGCTCTGGCAAAGGCGATAGGCAAACTTGGCTACAAGGCGGAAACCGCAGCGGAAACCCCTGCAGAAACAAAAGAAAAATAATAGATAGAAATGGCTCAGAAACCGTCAATCCCTAAGGGAACACGAGACTTCGGCCAGCAGAGCATGGCTGAAAGAAACTATATCTTCGACACGATAAAAAGCGTCTTCAGGACGTTCGGATATTCACAGATCGAGACTCCGGCGATGGAGAATCTGTCAACGCTTCTCGGAAAATACGGGGAGGAGGGCGACAAGCTTCTCTTCCGCGTGCTCAATTCGGGAGACTGCTTCTCCGGCGTGGATTTCGACTCTTTCCGCACCGGGGAGGGTGGCGTGAACAGCGTGGCTCTTTCGAAGGAGGTCTGCGAAAAGGGCCTGAGGTACGACCTGACGGTGCCTTTCGCCCGTTTCGTCGTGCAGCACCAGAACGAGATCTCGTTCCCGTTCAAGAGGTTCCAGATCCAGCCCGTGTGGAGGGCGGACAGACCTCAGAAGGGCCGCTACCGCGAGTTCTACCAGTGCGACGTCGATGTCATCGGCAGCAGGTCGCAGGTCAACGAACTGGAGCTCGTGCAGATAGTGGACAGGGTATTCAGCCTTCTTGACGTGAGGGTTCTCGTGAAGATCAACAACAGGAAGGTCCTGACTGGATTCGCCGAAATCTGCGGATTCCCTGACAAAGTCGTGGACATCACCGTGGCGATCGACAAACTGGACAAGATAGGGCTTGAGAGCGTTGAGGATGAAATGCGGGAAAAGGGCCTGACCGAAGGCGCCGTCGCCGTGATCGAGCAGATTCTCAAACTGTCCGGCTCCACTTCCGAGAAACTGGCTGCGATGCGTTCGCTGATGAACGGCGGTTCAGCTTCCGGTCTCGTGTCCGAGACAGGTCTCAAAGGTCTCGACGAACTCGAGGAGCTGTTCGGCCTGATCGACGCCGCCGGCGTAAAGAGTCCGGTGGAGATCGACCTGTCGCTCGCGAGAGGCCTGAACTATTACACTGGTGCAATCTTCGAGGTGAAAGCTCTTGATTTCCAGATAGGAAGCATCTGCGGAGGCGGACGCTACGACAATCTTACTGGAATATTCGGTCTCCCTGACATGTCCGGAGTCGGAATCAGCTTCGGTGCCGACAGAATCTATGATGTCCTTAAGGGCCTTGACAAATTCCCTGCATCCCTGTCTTCCAGCACAACGCTGCTTTTCGCCTGTATGGGGGCGGACGATCTCCGCTATGTCCTTCCAGTCGCCTCCGCCCTCCGTTCCGAGGGAATTTCGGTCGAGGTGTATCCGGAGCCGTCCAAACTGAAGAAGCAGTTCGACTATGCCGCGAAGAAGTCCATTCCGTTCATATCCATCAACGGAGGAGATGAAGCCGCGTCCGGTACCGTTCAGATGAAGAATCTCGCCAGCGGGGAGCAGAAGCCGTTCTCCAAGGACGACATAGAAGGAATGAAGGCCTTCCTGGGCGCCCGCTAGCGCAGTCCGCAGCCGTTTTCAGGAGGCATTAAAATAAATGGTAAGAATATTCAGGAAAATTTTGCATTTTATTAAAATATTCTTACCTTTGCAGTCCAACATCGCGGGGTAGAGCAGTTGGTAGCTCGTCGGGCTCATAACCCGGAGGTCAGAGGTTCGAGTCCTCTCCCCGCTACTTCGAGTGCAGGCGCTGATTGTTCAGCGTCTGTTTTTTTTGTCTTCGCCTTTGCCGCAGCAGCCGGTCCCGGCCGGGAGACCGGAAGCGGGAGGTGTGCGAACAAGTTCCGGCGGGATGATGGATATGCCGGTGATTATTTGTATTTTTGCGGTTCAGATTTTACTGAACTATGGCGGAGGAAGGCAAGATTGTCATAAGAAGAGCGAAGGTCAACAACCTCAAGGACATCACGGTGGAAATCCCGAGAAACAAGCTTGTGGTTGTCACTGGAATTTCCGGGTCCGGGAAGTCCTCCCTGGCTTTCGATACGCTTTTCGCCGAGGGCCAGAGGCGCTTCGCGGAAAGCCTTTCATCCTATGCCCGCCAGTTCCTCGGCAGGATGAGCAAACCTGACGTGGAGTCCATCGAGGGCATTCCGCCCGCAATCGCGATCGAGCAGAAAGTCAACGTCAAGAACCCTCGCTCGACTGTCGCCACGACGACCGAAATCTATGATTATCTCCGCATAATCTTCGCCCGCATCGGAAGGACATATTCTCCGGTCAGCGGCAGGGAAGTGAAGTGCCACTGCGTCAACGATGTGATGGGCAGCATCCTGAAAGGCGATTCGAGGACTGCCTACATCCTTTCCGACCTTGACTGGAAGGCCCGTGAGGACAAAGTCGAACTGATGCTCCGGCTCAAGGAGGAAGGATATTCCCGCTTCTTCGGGAAAGACGGCGTCATCCGCATCGAGGAAATAATGAAGATGGCCGGCGGCGGCCGGTATCCTGACGAACTGTACCTGCTCGTCGACAGGATCAAGCTTCCTGTTTTCAAGGAATGCCTCCCGTACAATGAAGACGGGTCGCCCTGGCCTCAGACTGACTGGGAGGACCTTCAGACCAGGCTGCAGTCCTCCATCGACACTGCCTTCAGGGAAGGGAACGGCAAACTCATACTCCGGAAGGACAGCGGCGCGGAGGAATATTCCAACCGCTTCGAGATGGACGGGATGACCTTCCGCCAGCCCGATGAATATCTCTTCTCGTTCAACAGCCCGCTTGGAGCCTGCCCTGTCTGCGGAGGTCTCGGAAAAATCATCGGCATCAGCGAGGATCTGGTGGTGCCGGACAAGACCAGAAGCATCTACGACGGAGCCATCGCCTGCTGGAAAGGCGAGAAGATGGGGTGGTTCAGGGACCATCTCGTGAAGGTGGCCCCGCGCTACGGAATACCGGTCTTCGAACCGTACTGCAACCTCAGCAGGGAAGTCAAGGACCTTATCTGGGAAGGCCACAGCGTGGAAGGCGACGACGGCTCGATCATAGGCATCAACGAATTCTTCAAATGGATCGAGGGCAACCGCTACAAGATCCAGAACAAGTTCATGCTGAACCGTTTCTCCGGCAGGACCACCTGCCATTCCTGCCACGGCACGAGACTCCGTCCCGAGGCCCTCTATGTCAAGGTGGGCGGCAGGACTATCGCGGAACTGCTCGAAATGAACATAGACTCCCTGCTGGATTTCTTCAGCGGTCTCAAGCTTGATGAATATGAACACGCGATAGTCCGCAAGGCTGTCGAGGAGGTCGTCTCCCGCCTGAACTACATAAAGGATGTGGGACTGTCGTACCTGTCCCTCGACAGGGCCTGCAACACTCTGTCCGGAGGAGAAAGCCAGAGAATAAACCTTGTGACTGCGCTTGGCAGTTCCCTTGTGGGCTCGATGTACATCCTGGACGAACCGAGCATCGGACTGCATCCCCGTGATACTGCCAGACTGATAGAAGTCCTGAGAAAACTGAGGGACATCGGCAACACGCTCGTGGTCGTGGAGCACGACGAGGAGATAATAAGGGCGGCCGACGAACTGATCGATATGGGACCGTTGGCAGGAGCCGAAGGAGGGGAGGTGGTGTTCCAGGGCAGGATCGGAGACGCCGAAGCGGAAAAGAAGGCCGTTGACGGGTCGCTTACTCTGCAGTACCTGACGGGACGCAGGCAGCGGTATGCCAGGGAAAAGCACAAGTGGACATATTCAATCACCGTCGAGGGGGCCAGGGAACACAACCTCAAGAACATAGACGTGAAATTTCCGCTCGGGGCGCTGACAGTCGTGTCTGGCGTCAGCGGCAGCGGAAAGTCTTCGCTCGTGGGGGACATCCTCTATCCGGCCCTGTTCAGAAGGCTCAACCAGACGGGAGACCTTCCGGGCATATTCAGGAAGCTTTCAGGCAATCTCGACCGCATCACGAGGGTTGAATATGTTGACCAGAACCCGATAGGAAAGAGTTCCCGCTCCAATGCGGTGACCTATCTCAAGGTCTACGACGATATCCGGAAACTGCTTTCGTCCCAGCAGTATGCCCGCATCAACGGCTACACTCCGTCCTCCTTCTCGTTCAACCAGGACGGCGGCCGCTGCCCGGAATGCCAGGGCAACGGTTTCGTGAAGATTCCGATGCAGTTCATGGCGGACGTGACAATGGTCTGCGAGGCCTGCGGAGGAAAGCGCTTCAAGCCGGACATCCTTGAGGTCCGCTACAAAGGGAAGAACATAGACGACATACTGAATATGAGCGTGGACGAGGCGATCTCGTTCTTCGGCTCCCAGCCGGACGAGACCGCGGTCCGGATAGCTGCGAGGCTCCAGCCGCTCGTGGACGTGGGCCTGTCCTACATCAAGCTCGGCCAGAGTTCATCCACTCTCTCGGGTGGAGAAAGCCAGAGGATCAAGCTGGCGTACTTCCTGTCGATGAGCGACGATTCCGCGTCGGTGAACAGGGAAAGGATCATGTTCCTCTTTGACGAACCGACCACGGGTCTTCACTTCCACGATGTGGAGAATCTGCTGAAGGCCTTCGACGCGCTTCTGAAGAACGGCCACACGGTGATTGTGGTCGAACACAACCTGGATGTCATCAGGGCTGCGGACTGGGTCATCGACCTCGGACCCGAGGCGGGCGACAACGGGGGAGAGGTGGTCTTCGCCGGCACTCCTGAGGACTTGGTCAAGGACGGCAAGTCCTGGACTGCCAGGTATCTCCGCGGGCAGTGAGCCGCGCGTCAGCCTTTCCAGCAGAATGTGATGTATTTCTGCAGCGGCTTGCGCTTGTCTTCGGGCGGAAGCTGCAGGTAATCTCCGTAGGAGTCCCTGAGAATCCTGTCATAACCTTTCCAGGCAAGGAATTCGCCGTCCTCGAAAGGCAGGCGGACATATTCGTTGATGTCTTCCTCGGAAAAATATTCCTGAACTCCGTAGTCGGGGCAGCACAGTTGGGAAAAGTGGTGGCTTTCCTCGCGTGAGATTATTTCCGTCAGGGTGTACATATCCTTTACGATGTCGGCAGGGTCCCGTTTCAGAAGCCGCGGATGCGTGTGCTTCAGGTACCAGATCCTCAGCCTGCTTCTGACGGGCAGTTTGGAAGAGGAAACCGTGTGGACGCGGCGTATCCCGACATTGAACTTCATCAGGGTGAGCATCGAGTCGTATACTCTCTCGAAACGTTCCCTGTCGTCCGGCACGCGGTCAACCGGGAATATGTCAATCCACACTCCCGAGCCTGTCTTCAGCCAGGGAATGGATGTAATCGCTTCAGTCCTGTCAAAGTCGCAGACCCTCCCGAAGGCTATGTAGCAGCCAGGAGTGTTCCTGCAGTCGATGAACCTGAACCTGTCCGATGAATATTCCTGCCTGAACCTTTCATAGTCACCGCGCGGCATCATCACGTCGATGTCATCGTCCCAGGGGATGAATCCCTTGTGCCGGACAGCTCCCAGAAGGGTGCCGTAGCCAAGAGAGTACCTGATGCCGCTCTTCTCGCAGAAGGCTGCGACATCCTTTAGCATTACCAGGGTGAAATCCTGCAGTTCCTTGAGTGTTAGCTTCTTCATCAATCGTCAGCTTAGTTTGTAGACATTCTTGCCGTTGATGTAGTCTTCCTGGACCTGCGTCATTTTGAGGATCTCCTCCCTGGTGAGGATGTATTCCCTGCAGTCAGGGTTTACGATTCTGGAGACGAACTCCCTGATCTCGTACCGCAGACCTTCGCCCATGAACGGGTAGAAGCATTTGCGGTTCTGGTTCTGGTCCTCGAACCTCTGCTCGAAGTACTCGGTCTTCCACCACGGGGCAGGGACGTAGATGTAGCCCTTCGTTCCGGAAATGACCATATTCCCTTCGGTCTTGGCCCCGAGCCCGACCTGGAACGAAGCCGTGGCGCTGTCGTAGCGGAACACGGCCTTGGTGTACATGTCCACGTCGTTCTTCATTATCGAGTAGAAGTTGACGTTGCGGATCTCCTTGCCCAGCAGCTTGACGATCGGCAGCAGCGGGAAGCAGGCGTTCTCGTTCATGCTTCCGCCGAACTTGTTGTGGTCCAGTTTCTGGGATGTCTCGTCGGTAAGGGTGGTGACAGATGCGTTGATGTCGACAATCTTGCCGATGACACCTGACTTGAGCATCGTGACAAGATGCCTGAAGGCAGGACAGTAGGCGGTCTTGTGGGCCACCATCAGAGTGCGGTGTCCCGCCTCCGCTATCGAGTAGAGTTCCTCGGCTTCCGAAAGGCGCAGCACGAACGGAGTCTCGCAGAGCACGTCCTTGCCGGCCTTGAGAGCCGCGCGGGCATATTCATAATGCGTGTAGTGCGGAGAGGCTATGTAGACCGCGTCGCAGGCTGCCAGCAGTCCGTCCAGCGACGAGGCCGCCGTGGCTATGCTTTTTTCCGCGCAGAACCTGCGGCACTCCTCCGCGTCTGGGTTGTAGGCTGCCGTGACCGTGTTGCCGCTGACGAACCCGGCCTCGGGAACGAAACGGGAGGCGATGCTTCCCGTGCCGATGATTCCGATTTTGACGTTGGCCTCCTCTTCGCGGATCATCGTGCTTGAAATTCCTTCAGTGCGAGGAAGATAGACCACTTCGCAGTACTCCTTGAGGTAGTCGAAACGGCCTTCCCAGTCAGAGCCGATGGCGAAGATGTCAGCACCGTATTTCAGGATGTCGTCGATCTTCTGGCCTTTGTACTCTTCGATGATGACTTCGTCGGCGTAGCCCGTGTCCTTCACGGCCTGCACCCGCTTCATCACGCTGTCCTTCGTGTTCATCTTCCCGCGCTCGAGGTCGAAATTGTCCGTGGTGACACCGACAATCAGCCAGTCGCCCAGCGCTCTGGCCCGCTTCAGCAGATTGATGTGGCCCTGGTGCAGGACATCGAATGTGCCGTAAGTTATGACTTTCTTCATCTGACGGTTCTGGGTTAAACTGTCCCTGATTGATTGTTCCGGATTAGACCACTTCTGATTCAATCAGATGGATGCGCTCCGCCAGCGTGCGGAGCTCCTCGTCGGTCTGGAGACCAAGATGTGAAATCCTGTAGAATCCGGGAATCGATCCCGGCATTATGAATGTTTCGTACCGCTCGATCAGGCCTCTGAAGATCCTGCGTTCCGTCGTGTCCTTCGTCTGGATGGCCGTGATGGCGAAGGACGGGTTTTCCGCCGGCATCGTCCAGCCGTACCTGCGGCATTCCTCGCGGAACACCTCCGCTCTGTGACGGACAAGGGAGATGTTGTACGCCTCGCCGCCCTGCTCCTGAAGCTGCCTTAGCCTTGCGTTCAGCTGAAGGTAGATGGATGTGGCAGGGCTGAACGGTGTCTGGCCTCTTCTGAGGTTGTCCAGATTGTCCTTGAAATCCCAGTAGTAGCCTCTGTGGGCATATTCATAACCCTCAAGTCTCTTGCTGAGAAACAGGATGGAGAGTCCCGGAGGAATGTTGAGGCCCTTCTGGGTGCTGGTCACGCAGATGTCTATGCCGAGCGCGTCCATGTCCAGTTCTTCGGCGAGGAAGGTGCTTATCACGTCCACAACGAGCGAGATGTTGTGGCGCCGGCATATTCCTGAAATCCTTTCAAGGTTGAAAAGCTGGCCGGTCGAGGTCTCGTGGTGCTGGCAGAGGAACACGTCCGGCTTCTCGGCCTCGACGGTCTTTTCCAGCTCCTCATAGTCGATGTCCTTGGCGAAAGGAACTTTGAACTCGACAGTCGGGACACCGTAGTACCCGCAGAGGGAGACCCACCTCTTTCCGAAGGAGCCTCCGTTTATCGCTATCGCCTTTTTCTTCGTGCTGACATAATTCTCAACGACGGCGCTCATCGCACCTGTGCCGGAGCCGGTGTAGATGATTGTCCTGCCGTCCCTGCAGTGGATGAGGTCCAGCAGAATCCTTTCGGATTCGAGGTTTACCCGTGAGAATTCGTCGGTTCTCATATAAGGAATCGGAGCGGCGCCAATGGCCGCGATTCCATTGTCCAGGTTGCCTGGAAAAACGAACGATTGCATATTCGGTTTGGTCTAAAGTTTACAAATTTAATAATTTCTATTATATTTGTGAAGATTAGGCAAAGTTATCGGTAAGAAATGCGGAAATTGTCACACAGGGAGACTCAGCTTTATCTCCTCGACATTCTTAAGGCGGTGGATTCTTTCTGCCGCAGCAACGGACTGAGATACTCGATGGCGTACGGAACCCTGCTCGGGGCCGTGCGCCACAAAGGCTTCATTCCGTGGGACGATGACATCGACATCGTGATGCCGAGACCTGACTATGAGTGGTTTGTCTCCACTTTCGGCCGTGAGCCGGGAAGCCGCTACAGATGTCTCTGCCACAAGGAAGGGATGAAGGGCGACCGCTTCGTGCATTTCTTCGCCAAAGTCGAGGACACCCGCACCAAGAGCCTGCAGGGGAGGGGGTATGAATATGATTTCGGCCTCAACATCGATGTGTTCCCGCTCGATGGAAAACCGGAAGATCCTGAACTGCAGAAGGAAAGGGAACACCGGCTGACACACTGGTCGCACAGGCTCAACATCTGCGGCACCCGGTTCGACCTTCTGAACTTCCACCAGCCCCTGTTCTCCAAGATCGAGGCTCATCTCAAAGGGTCTGAATATTGGTGGAAAAAGATCGATTCCGAGGTCCGGAAGTACCCTTATGAATCATCGCGGCTCGCCGGGGCCGTCTCAGTCACCTACAACGGGACAAGGGAGGTCTTCGAGAGAAAAATGCTTGAGGAATATGTCGACCTGGACTTCGAGGGCTGCCCGTTCAAGGCTTTCAGCCGCTGGGACGAGTGGCTCACCCAGATGTTCGGCGACTACATGACACTGCCGCCGGAAAGCAAGCGCAAATGCCACGGCCTTACCGTTTATCTATTGGACTAAAATCAGTATGGACATCGATTTCGTTGTGACCTGGGTCGATATGGACGACCCCGCCTGGAAGGCTGATTTCGCGAAGTATTCAGGCAAGATCGACAATTCCAAGAACCAGTTCTCAGAGGCCCGTTTCAGGGACTACGGATTGCTTAAATATTGGTTCAGAGGCATTGACAAGTTCGCTCCGTGGGTGCGCAAGGTGCATTTCGTCACTTGCGGCCAGAAGCCTGAGTGGCTGGACGAGACGAATCCGAAACTGCATCTCGTGGACCACAGGGACTATATTCCTGAAAAGTTTCTGCCGGTGTTCAACTCCTCGCTGATCGAGCTGTACCTGCACCGGATTCCGGATCTCGCCGAGCATTTCGTCTATTTCAACGACGATTTCTATATGACCGCCCCCACTCCTCCCGAGAGGTTCTTCCGGGACGGCCTGCCGACCGACATCGCGGTCTTCAGGATGAACACCGGGGCCAGCCTCTGGTCGAAATGCCTTGAGAACAATGTCCGGATCATCAACGAGAGGTTCGACAAGAAGACCGTGCTGCGGGAGCATCACGACAAGTGGTTCTCTCCGGTCTACGGCGGAAAGAGCTGGCTGACGAGGCTGCTGCGGCCCTACGGCAGGTTCATAACCCTGCGGATTCCGCACAACGCTCAGCCGTACCTGAAATCCACTTTCGCGGAGGTCTGGGAATATGCCGGAGAAGAACTTACCAGGGTCTCCGCCAACAGGTTCCGCAGCCCCGAGGACTACACCCAGGAACTGTTCCGCACCTGGCAGATCTGCAAGGGGGATTTCGTGCCTTACAACACATACGACGACACGAAGATGTTCCCGCTGATAATGAAGCCGGGCAAGGCCATCGAGGCCGTCAGGGAAGGGAAGTACAAACTCGTCTGCCTGAACGACAATGTCCACATCAGGAACTACGACCAGGTGATGTCATCCCTGGAGGAGTCGTTCAAGGTCATCCTTCCTGAGAAATCTTCGTTTGAGAAATAGTTGAGAATCAGCGTTCTGACAGGCACTTCTTGAAGAAACTGTCCCACCGGGCCATCGTTTTCTCCAGAGTGAAGCCTGAGGAGCGTCTTCCTGACTCCGCGCCGAACCTGCGGCGGAGACTTTCATCGGAGATGACGCTGCATATTCCCCGGGCAAGCGCTTCCGTGTCCCCGACTTTGGCGAGGTAGCCGTTTTCTCCCGGAGTGACAATCTCCGCCGGCCCTTTCGGACAGTCATAGCTGACGATCGGAAGGCCAGTGGCGAGTCCTTCCAGAAGAATCATCGGGAAACCTTCGAATCTGGATGACATCACAAGGCAGGAACTGTCGAGCAGTTCTTCGCGCATCCGGCTGGTGCCGCCTTCCAGAATCACCTTCCCCTGCAGCCCCATATCGTCGATCAGGTTCTGGAGCTCCGCTTTCAGACTGCCTTCTCCGTAGATGCTGAGCGTCCAGTCGGGATGTCTGCCGTCGACTGTCTTCCAGACCGTTATCAGATCCTTGAAGTTCTTCTGGATCTCGAGTCTCCCGGCCGCTATGCAACGCTTTCTTGTCAGCGGAGAAAACTTTTCTGACACGAACGGCAGCGGGTTGTAGATCTGTTCGACATCCGGCCTCACCTTGATCCAGTCATTTCTGTCGGCCTGCGTCAGCACTACGAACCGGTCAAGTTTCCTGACCGCGTTCTCGAGCCTTCTCGTCCTGAACGCCGCGTAAAGCCTTCCGAAAGCGTTCGTGCCGTATTTCATCAGGAATTTCTCGTGCGAGAAATGGAACTCTCCTGCTTTGACGCTGCCGTCCGTGCATCCGGTGACGGCGTACAGGCCGTTGTCGCAGACAGTCACGGTGATGTCCGGCCTGATTTCCCGGAGTAGGGAGTCCAGCCTTTTCCTGTACTTGAAGAGGAACATCCTGTCGTTGGCGTCAAGGTCGTGACGCGCGATTTTCCCGCTGAGGGGAAAGAATTCCGGACGGCTCTTCTGTCTGGCGGTGATGATGTGGACTTCGTAGCCCAGAACATCGGCAAGATAGTTCGCCTTTGTCGTGAGCACCCTTTCAATTCCTCCGGAGAGATTCAGAGCGTGTATGCAGTAGGCTATTTTCATCTCAGTTCAGTCGGGACTAGCGTTTGAACCCACAATTTACGCACTTTCCGCGTAATATCCTACTTTTTTTACTGTCCGAACAGATCCCTCAGGCCGGCCGCTTCCCGGAGTTGTAATAGCAAGTACGAAATTTGAGTGGATTGGCGGCAGAATGCCGCAGAGTGATTGGAGAATCCGGGAGAGGGTGCGCCGGCCTGTGTCAAGGAACCTGTCGGGAGGGAGACCGGACAGTCTCAGCCGGGTCTTCCTTCGTTGCAAAGGTAGCGTTCAGGTTGTCTGACAGGCCGTTTCAAAGGAAATCGGCGTTGAAATTTTTGGGAACTATATACCTGATTACCCCGATTTCTCTATAACTTTTTGAAACATAGTCA
>CAVCDF010000132.1:0-19970 GCA_963600795.1 Anaerotignum sp.
CTTGGGCTTAACTAAGAAAGGAACGGTACCTGTTTAAATACCGGTAGTATTGTAGAACTTTCCATTTTCACTGCATTCTTGATCCCGAATTTACTGTATTCCTATTTCCTTTTTTATTGCAGTCATGTTACCGATTTCTCTGTATTTTCTGATTTCGGTTACTATAGTATACTTGTCATCACTGGCATTCCTTAAAATATGCAAAAAGCGGCCTCCCGTCCTGAACCTCCGGATGCCTTTCGAGAATGCCAATCAAATCTATCTCACCTTCAACCCTATCTCCAACTTTATACACAAGATACTTTTCGTCACCCATCCAGTCCTGCTTAGGGTAGGCGGACTCTTTCATCCTTTCCGAATCTGCGATAAAAGTCACACCACTCAAAGAATAGCACTCCACCTCACCATGCAGATTATTATAATCATACAACATCAGGAAACTTGCCGTGAACACTTGTTGCGTCTTCTCATACACTGTTCCGGTACGTCCCTCATTGAACCTGACATTATAGAGCTTATTCTTCAGAATCCAATCGCGTTGCTCCTGAGAACGATAGCATCCGATTAGAACCGTTTCACTCCGGTAATTTCCATCCCCATCTGTCAGAGCATCCCTAAAAACAATCGTCTTGGAGACCTCTTTCCCGAAGTACAACCCATTAAAATATACATAAGGCTCAGTCCCGAGATGATACTCCTTAATTATGAAGTCATTACTCAGCCCCGAAAGAAGCTTCGCATTCTCGACATAATCATCTTTCTCTAACCCAAGCATAAGAAGCCCATAATGCTTCTCACCTTTGTCATAGGGACAGAACACCTTGCCATTAAGTTCCCAGAAATGCGTGTTCACTATGTTTTGTATATCTTCCTCTCCACGCTGCTGCAGCAAATAGAAATTGTATTCAGTATCAATATACTCGATAAAATCTTTACGGAATACCTCCTTAGCCTCATCCTTAAATTTGTTGCGAATACTCTGAGACTTGTTCACATAAGCATACAATGCAAACAAAAAATTGATGTCATACATCCTTAAGAATAGGGTGTCCCTGTCGAAAATTCTGTTCTTGAACTGATAATTCTTATCAAAATTAATGTCTTGCAAATGTAGCTCTGCCGAAGTGAATCTGTAATCCTTTTCAATTCTTCCGCTGATAAAAAAGTTAGGAGTAATATTGTACCCCTCAGTCAGTTCATCCCTATATTTCTGTATTAGCAAAGATACTATAAATTGTTCAAAACGGGGAAATTTGGGCAGACATTTACGAAAAGCTTGAATCAGATTTTGCGCCTGTAAGCCACCGATGTTGTTTTTTCTGCAATTCTGCAGTTTACTTACGGCAACAACCTTTCCCATCCCTAAAAAAAATTCCAGGCAGGCCTTGACAACCTTGACGGCCAGCTCAGTGTGGTCTCTTTAACCGCCATATTCAAGATTGCCATTCTCTTTTCTCTTATGCAGGCAGGCTCGCTTCCGAAGAGCGTAGCCGGGGGCTGTTTATCGTGGAGGACGAAACAGGGGGCACCTGAAGAATATACCGACGTAGTCCTCCCTACGGGTAGATCTCGATGTGGCTGCTGCCGGTGTGGCCGTTCTTTATGATGCGGATTTGGGTCGTGATGCGTTCGGACATCGTGTCGGTGTGGCTGATCACTCCGACTTTTTTGCCCTGGGATGACTGCAGCATTGCCAGAGAGTCGATGACGGTGGCGAGAGTGTCCGGGTCGAGGGTGCCGAAACCTTCGTCGATGAACAGGTTCTCGAACGAGATGTTCTTTGACGAGAGGGACGACAGGCCGAGGGCCAGGCCGAGACTCACGATGAACGTTTCGCCACCGGAGAGGGAAGTGGTGTCCCGGACATCGTCGGCCCTGTCGTGGTCTATGACTCTGAGACCTAGGGAGTTCTTTACCTGCTGGAGCTCATAGCGGGAGTTGAACTTGCGGATCTCGGCGTTGGCGTGCTCGACAAGGAAGCGGAGCGTATAGCACTGGGCGATTTTGCGGAGTGTTTTTCCGTCCTTTCCGATCGCATCGGTGATTTCTGTCCATTCGCGGTTGTTGGTTTCTGCAACAGTTCTGGCCTCATTCATACTGCCGATCTGGGCGATGGCGTCGTCGTGGTTCTGCTTCCTTGACCTGGCCTTGACAAGCTCCTCGTCCGAGCGCTTCTCGAGCTCTTCCTTGTCGTGAAGGAGCGTCTCTTTGTCTTTGTCGGGCTTTATCTTCTGATGCTCGGTTTGGGAATTCTTTTCATTCTCAAGGGTAGTCTTTGCCTTGGTGACCTTTTCTTTTATCTCGGCACTGCGCTTGCGGATGGCCTCCCAATTGTCGGCGGCGCTGTAAAGCCGAGCGATGATTTCATCGGAAAGCTTCTGCTCGTTCTTTTCGTTATATTCTGTAATCCAACTGTTCAAAGCGTTCGCTTTGTCTTTTTGTTTCTTGTTCTCCTGCTCTTCGTTCTGCTTAACCTGTTCGATTGCACCTGCGATTCTCTTGCGTTCGGCAGTCAGGTCATTGATTTGAGCATTCTTATCTTCGGCCTTCTGTTGAGCATCGGCTTTAGCCTTTTTCAGTTTCGCCTCCAGTGCGTCTGGATCAGCATCTCCTGTTTCCGCCTTCAGAGCGGCCTTCCTGTCCATGATATCCTTTACGATAGTCTCAAGGCTCTTTTTCGCTGCTACGAAAGCCTCCTTTTTCTCTTCCGCCTGTAGCTTGAGGTTCTCAGTCTTGGCCTGTTCTGTTTTGAGCGTGGTGTCAGCTTCCGTTTTCTTTTCATCGGCAGCCTGTTTCAGAGAATTGGAAGTGCTCTCGTAGTCAGACCGCTCTTTCAATGCTTTGTCCTTCTTGTCCCTGAGTCCAGCCACTTTGTCGGCAAGTTCATCGTAATCATTCAGCTCTTTTTCGGCCGTTTTGGTGGCATCTTCGATGTCGCTCTCCATTGCCTTCAGGCTGTCTGCATCTTCCGGCCAGGCGGCGTAACGGGCGTGAATCGGTTCCCATTCTTTATTCAGTTTGGCTATATCTTCAGAAAGATTTTTCAGGGTGTTCTCTAAAGATTTCAGCGAGCCGTCATTCCTGTACTTCTCTTTGTCAAGATCTTGCTTATTCTTGCGCTTACTTTCCAGTTCGTTGTTTTTCTCCCTGAGGAGTTTGCCCAAATCATTGATGACCGGCAGGGCATCCGCCGCAGAATGATAGAAATGCGCTTTGGAGCCGCAGAGCGGGCAAGGATCTCCGTCTTTGAGACTGAGCCGATGCTGCTCCCAGTTCTCGCTGGTCATCAGCGTGTGGGACTTCGTCAGAGTCTCGACCTCTTTGCTGAGTGCCTCAATGTCGAATTTGCCGAGAAGTTCGTCTATCTCCCGATTCCGTCCGGTCAGCTCCTGCTGCTTTGACTCACTCTCTTTTCTCTGATTAAGTTTATTCCGAAGGTCCCCCTGAATCCGGATGGCATTGTTAAGGTCAGTCTGTCTGTTCTTAGCCTCGTCCCGGGCTTTCTGAAGCAATGCGCGGTCTTTACCATTGAGCTTTGCACTTTCCTCTGTCCAGTTTAGGACAGCGGTGTCAGCATTCTCTTTCAGGGATTTCTTCTTTTCCTCAATCTCTGCAATCAGATTATTATAAGCAGATTTGGCTTTCTCCAGTTCATTCGAGGCAGTATTTATAGCCTGACCATTCTTCGTTACTGCATCATTTGCATCATTAAGAGCCTTTTCTGCGCTTGTTTCTGCCTCCGTCTTCTCCTTTTCGTTCTTATAAAGTTCCCCAAGCTGGGCCTTTATCTCGCGAGCTTTGTTGATATGCGGCTGCTGACGAGTCAGTTCATCGGATGCGTCAGCAGCCTTTTGTTGCAGCTCTGCAAGATTCTTGTTCTCATTTTCGATTTCCTCAGCCTTCTCTCCTTCAGCCTTTTCCTGCTGCTCCAGGCTTTTTTTGAGGTTTTCGATGTTGCTTATGCAATCCTGGATCTCCTTGTAGAGAGTTAGCGCATCCAGAGCCGCGTCGTGAAGGGCGAGGCGGTCCGCTTCAGGTTTGATGTCCTCCAACTGCCGGCCGGCTTCTTCAAAATCTTTTGTGAATCTGAATATCTTTTCCTCAAATTGATCTTCCGCGGCATACCAGCCCAATGCGTTCTTTACTGAGTCGAGCTCCGCCTTTGCCTTTTTCTCGGCCTCTTCCAGCGCTGAGATTTTCCCCAGGAGCTCGGAGAGTTCATTTTCCGGAATGATCGAATTCTCCCAGGCTTTCAGCTGCGCGGTGATTTCTTTGTACGCATCTTCTGCAGCATCTTTTTTCTCCTTGATTTTGAGGGATATGCGAGTGTACATCTCCTCGCTGCCGACAAGTTTTTCCAGAAGGGTGTAGCGGTCCTCTTCCGATGCGGAAAGGAAAGATGCGAACGATCCCTGCGCAATCAGGACGGTGCGCAGAAACTGCTCATAATCAAGGCCTATGATCGATGGTAAATTTTTCCAGTCGTCAAGTGTTTCCACATAACGGCCGTCAGAACCGCTGATTTTATAGAGTTCCGTCTTTAAGTCATAGTTGACTCTTTTCTTCGAAACATTCCATTCAGCACGGTAGACAGTGCCGTTGTTGGCGACGAAGGTAAGCTTGCTGTAGCCATGTTTCTTGCCTCTGGAAAGGATGTTGATCGGATCTGTGGGAGCAAGACGATTTTTCTCATCTTCGTCAGGGCTTCCATAGATCTCTATCTTTTGTTTCTTGTCTCCCTTCTGTTTTGGATAGCGCGGCGCGCGGTTGTAGAGCGCGAGACAGATGGCGTCGAGAATTGTGGACTTTCCGCTGCCGGTCGGGCCCACGATGCTGAAGATTGTGCTTTCGCCGAGAGCGCCTTCCTCAAAATCGATGACCTCTCCATTGTCGGAATCGAGGGAGGCAAGATTGAGGATTTCAAGTTTTATGAATTTCATAGGATGCTGTATTTTATTCTGTTGAGGCCAATATGTCTTTGAGCATCTGCTGCTGATGCTCGCTCATTTCCCTGTTGTGTTCGATTGCGAAAGCCTCTTTGAGCGTGTCGAGAGGGTCTCTGTTCAGGATGTCATCGATGCTCTGGAGCTTGTCCCCTCCGGCAATCGTGGAAATGTCAATGCCCGGAATAATCTTCTGGATCTTGCAGAGCACCGCGTTCTTTTTCTCGACGAGGGCTTCGATGCGCTTGATGTCGTCGTTGTTGACTTTGTCCATCTTGACTTTCAGGGAAAGGTAGACGAAGTTCTCGTCAAGCTTTCCGTCGATGCGGTCGTCGAGCTTCTTCCCGATGAGTTTTTCAAGCTGCTTCGGCGTGAGTTCTTCGTCGTTCTCCGGGAGCATGCTGAGCTTGTGCTGAGGAATATATTCAAGGAACTGGGCATCGGGTTTCTGTCCGCTGTTTCCAATCGTGATCAGATCCACGCCGTGGCGGTAGCCGCATTCCGCGAACGACATCGGAAGAACGCTGCCTGTGTAGCGGGCCCAGCCGTTGATTTCCTGGCGCTTGTGTATGTGACCGCAGATGAGGTAGTCGGGATGGGCGGTCCAGTCTCCCATATCGACCTGCTCCTGGCCGCCGATGATGATTTTCTCGCTGGCATCGGCCTCGGCGATGGTTGCGCCGGTGGCGTACAAGTGGGCCATCATCAGAAGAGGTCTGCCGGGGAATTTAGCTCTCGCCAGGTCTGTGAGGGCGCTCAGGAACTGATTCACGCCGGCCGAATAGCTGGAGTTCAGGACTATGTCGCTGCGCAGGAAAGGCACGGCAAGGATTATGACTTCACTTCCGTCTTTTCCCTTGACCGGAATCATAAGGTCTTCATAATTCACGACCCAATGGCCGCCTTCTTCCTCGGTCGTCACCCATTCGCGGTGTACATTTCCGCGGATCTCCACGTGGTGACGGGTGAGCAGGGCTCTCGGCGCCTCCAGGCGGCTGGCCGAGTCGTGGTTTCCGGCGGTTATGACGACCGTCATCTCCGGGCACTTCTGCGTCGCGTCGGCGAGGAACTCGTAATATGCCCCCTGCGAAGTGGCGGAAGGATTCCCGTTGTCGAATACATCTCCCGCCACAAGGAGCGCGTCCGGCTTCTGCTCCTCGATCCGCTCCAGAAGCCACGAGAGAAAATGTTTGTGTTCATTCAGGCGGTCATTCCCGTGGAACAGATTCCCGAGATGCCAGTCGCTTGTCGCAATTATCTTCATAATACAGAATTATCGGTTGTCAAATTGTCGTTCTCCATTATTGAATATACCCGAAGACTTGAAGAATCTTTCACCCTATATGTGATTTCCCCGCAAAGATCTTCAGAAGTTCATCACGAACCGGTCAAAGTTAGTAAATTCTGAAAGAAATTCTGAAATCTTGACAGCGGCCCCGGTCATCGGGCAGTCTCTTCCAGGTTGACAGGTCCCTTTGTCTCCTTGAGGACAAGGTTATCTGCGATGGTGCCGATGTCGTACTTCGAGTCAGTCACATCGTAGATGACATAGGCGAGATGTTTGGAGTACAGGCTCATAAGCAGATACTTCCTTCCTCCCTTCAAAGCCAGGTACACACTGTTGTAATTCTCTTTTCTTATGCAGACTGCATCGCTTCCGAAGAACCTCTTTACGGCCTTCGGACTGGAATATTTGACGAATCTTGCGCCAAGATATTCAGTGCCTTTGACGCGCAGCACTCCGTTGATTTCATCGTATGAGCCGATGCAGACGCGCTCAGGAATGCATTCAGGGTGACGCTTGAGCGTGGTGGCGAAGGCCGCGCCGGGGGCGGTGAAGTCCGTCCAGTTGCCGGCGAATCCCCAGCATTGGATGAAACAGAGCATCTTCGGTGCAATATGGTAATGACAGTAAAGCTGCTGGAAGGTGGCAAGGCCCTCACTTCCGACATATATTAGCGAGAACCTTTCCGGGCCGTGCAGGGAGTCCTTTTGAGAATCCCTCTCGAAGACAGCCCAATGGGCGTATGACGGGAACTCTCTCGCGCTTCCGAGAAAGGTGTCATAATACCTGTTCCTCTCCCTTCCGCCAAGTTCCAGCCTCCATTCTTCAGGAATATATTCGTTTCTGGTGAGACTCCGGTGGGCCAGGACGTGATAGCCGTTGATTGTGCCCAGCTGGTGGATGGCCTCTCCTTCGCTCATGGCAAAGTCGCAGTACACGAAGCTGTTGACTCCGAGTTCCCTCCAGATGGTGTTGCAATATTTTATAGGCCTCCCGTCATCGTAGCAGGCAGGGTAGTAGACGGAGTTCTCGAGAAGCTCCTTCATCGGAATCCTCTTGCCGAGGATGTCCTCTCTGGTGAGTGTTGTCAGATCCATATGTTCAGATGTTTTCTCTTTTATACTTGAGAATCAAGATTATCTTTCCACCTGTTTGAAAAATAACCGCCGATTCTCCAAGTATCTGCCGGGCCGGGCAGAAGGGGAACTGTCGGGCGGGGGGAGCGGGGACTCTTCGACCTGGTCAGCGTGGCTTCTTCGGGCTTGGAAGGGAAGCCGGCCGAGGGAGTGGAGCCTCGGTGCAGCTGTTGTTTTTCTCGTTCCACAGCCAGCAAGAGTCTATGATTTCATCCGGCAAGTGCATATCTTCCAGTTCAAGGTGGAGGATGGAACTATCAGTAAAGCCTACCCCCGTGATGTCCAGACCATAGAAGACCATCCCTTTGGCTTTGTTCTCTGTGATGGCTTTGAACACGCCGTCTGAGATTCCTGCCCAGCCGAAATCCGTCACGCAAAGCACGTCCGCGGAATCAAAGTCGCCGGCCTGGCCGGGAAGCACCTCCGAGAAAAGCCAGGAGAACATCTCTTCCTCGTTATTGCCCCCTCCGGAGAACAATGACAGGAAATCCACCAGCTCCTTGCGTTGCTTTCTCAGATTCTTGACCACGAACAGTTGGTGGCTGTCGGCATATTTAATGACGAGCACCTTCCTGCGCCGCCTCTGCGCCACGATGGCCACAGCCATCGTCAGAATCCTGGCCATCTCGGCAGGTCGCCCTTCCATAGATCCGCTCGTGTCCAGACAGATGACCACGGGGCCGTCTTGATGCAGCCTGGATTCCGCGCTTACGGACGATGCGGAAGCGAACACCTGCAGGCGCTTTTCAATGAAATTCCGGTAAAATATGTTCCGGGTCTGCGGGCAGGAGAGCATCGCGATTTCAGAGGGGAGAAGGTTGCCCAGGTCATTGCCTACGGTGATCCCGGCGATGTCCGATCTGGCGGCTGTCAGAAAACTTCCTGACGGGATGAGGCCCTGCTGTCCTGCCCGGCCTATCAGCTTGGCGAGTCTGACTATGCTCTTCGGGATGTTTCTCATAAAGCGTGTCTGGACTCTCCGTTCCTCCTCGCGAGACAATATTCCTTTACCTGCGCTGTCATTTTCATCCTCCTCTTTGTCCCCGCCGCCGTTCTCTTCGCCATCCTCATCATCTCCGTCCCCGTCCTCCATCGCACATAGAAAATTTCTTTCTTGTTTCTCTTCGGTGCTCCCAGGCAGCCGGCCAGGATGGCCTTTCGGCAACTGGATGGCATAGAAGAAATATTTCGAAAGGAAGTCCTCCAGCATCCTTGCCGCAGTGTCCTTGTCCAGGTTCTTGGCCTCCATAAGCTCCTGCGCGAACTCCTCCAGTTTCTCTTGCGCCGATTCCTGCCACGCCTTTGCCGGCCGCACGGTACTCTTGAAGCGCGGGTCACACACGGCTTGCGTCAGGGTCCCGCGGATGAGGTCGCCGCCGGAATCGAGGGATGAGAGGACGCTTTCAACGGGATATCCCCCGAGAAGCGCCCCGACGCTTTCTTCAAGCAGCGAGCGTATTATCCTTGAATATCTCACTTAACTATCGCTTGTAATTGGTGCCTGTGACAAAATGCCTTATCTCACGTTCGGAGATGTTGTGTGAGTGACTTGTTGACGCTGCCTTGGTAGCGGTGCAGCTCGCGGCTGAGGCTGGCATATTCAGACATACTCCGGGTGAAGAGGTTTCCGTTGACCATAAGCGTCAACTCTTCGATGGCTGATGCCGTGCCGCGTAGGACGTTGCCGAGGAAGCCGCCCACATCGCCTGCTGGAATCGCTCCTTCAAGCCGGACGGGATAGGTGAAGTTGTTGACCGTCACGGTCCAAGGCTTCATTCTGCGTATGGTGAACTCCGGGGCGGAGTCGGTCACTTCCACCTCGTTACCGTTGCGGAAGCGACCGTTCTTCCTTGCTGGCCCAAGCTTGTCATAGTCTTCTGCGGTGATGTACATAAGTTCCCCGCCGACTTCGAAGGCATAGTGGACACCTCCGTCGGGACTCCAGAATTTCTTTTCCGGTCTCCGCTCTGGCTCGGCTGCGGTGGAAATGGTTGATTTCCAGACGCTCTTCGAAGGATTTCCGGACGTGTCCTTTAGAACCGCCTTCACAATTTCTTTCGCGATGTCGTCCTGCACCATCCCGACCTGGATGTCGGTGTCCCAGAGAAGGTGTTCGAGAAGAAGGCAGTCGGACCAGTCTACGCTATCCCGCCCGTTCAACAAGGCGGAGGTCCGGAGTATTCCCACAATCTTCTTCCAGCGTCGGTCCGATACATAAGGCACGGTTTCTTCCTCATCGTCAGGATCAGGTGCGTTCCCATTCGCTCCTGGTCCGGCGGCCGCCTTGTCCTTCAGCTGTTCCTGCGCTCTTTTGGCGTACTTCGTGCGCATTGAATACAGGAACTCCAGCACTTCTTCCGGCACGGAGACTTCATCCCGCAGCTTCAGAATCTCCGCAAGTTCTCCGGAACTGAACTGCATTTCTTCGGTCACCGACGGTGCGATGTCCGTCCTTCCGGCGAGCAGCGAAAGGAAATTCCCTTTTTCGGAGATGGGGTTGACGATGTAGCGCACAAGAAACCTGTCCCAGAGCGCTTCCAGACCCTCTCCTTGCGCCGGAAGTTCATTCGATGCCGCGATTATGCCTTTGAGCGGCAATTTGATGTCGTCGCGTCCGTTTCTGAATATCTTTTCGTTCAGTGCGGTGAGGAGGCTGTTCTGTATGGCCGGCCCGGCTTTCCAGATCTCGTCGAGAAACACCACGTCTGCGGTCGGCAGATAGCCGTCGACCACACGCTCATAGGTGTCAGCATCCTTCAGCTTGGAGATGCTCACCGGGCCGAAAATCTCGTCCGGCGTGCTGAACCGGCTCATCAGATACTCGAACCTGCGGGCATCCTTGAACGCGAGCCCGAGTCTCCTGGCGACCATACTTTTCGCGACACCGGGAAGCCCAAGCAGGAATATGCTTTCTCCGGCCGCAGCGCTGAGAAAGCTGAGCCCTATGACTTCCTCCCTTTCGAGAGCCCCTTTGCCCATCTCCTCAAGGAGCCTCTCAACCTTCTGTCTTGTCTGAATCTTTGTCATCACTGTTTACTTTTTTTCTTTGCCTCAGATCGAACAGATACTTGTACCTGAGCGGTTTGCGCATAAATGCGCCCATGGCCCGCATCACTTCCTCCATCCTCCTGTGATAGTCGTCATAGCTTATCAGGAACGGACCGGTCCTTGTGTGCACGACGAGTTCGTCATCGTAGAGATCTATTTTCCGGACATTGCGCATCCCGAATTTCTGACCGAGCAGCATAAGAGTGACTCTGTAGAGGATCTCGGGAGTCTTCTCAGTGAGCCACACGAAGGTCCCCGGAATATTCCTGAAATACTCGTATTGCAGCTCCGAACAGATTCTGTCCGGCCAGGCTTCGGTGTGGAAGGCCATAACGGCCTTTACGGTTTCCAACGCTTTCTCAAGGGAGATGTCTTTCCCGGTCAGAATCCGCTTGACCTTCCACTCAAGCGGACAGATGACCTGCACTTCGAACTCTTCCGGTTTCCTGATCCTGTGGATAGCTTCCCCATCAATTTCCCATTCTTCGTAAACGGGGTCCCTGTGTATCACGGTCGCCCTCAAGCCGCTGCCTTCCAGAGCCTCGGCAAGATTTTTCTGAAGCCATATTCCCCAGTCTTCTCCTACAAGAAATTCCTTTTCCATAGTCTGTTATCTGAAAGGTGACACCATGTCCAGCACATCGTCCATAGTGAGATGCCAGCTCTCCGATGTCCCGTCGAGAATGTCATCCGAAAGAGACTGCTTGGTCTCGTGCAGACGAAGAATCTTTTCCTCGATGGTGTGTTGGGCTATGAGCCTGATGACTGTGACGTTGCGTTTCTGCCCGATGCGGTGCGCCCGGTCCATCGCCTGGTTCTCGATGGCAGGATTCCACCAGGGGTCCAGGAGAATCACGTAGTTCGCGGCCGTGAGGTTGAGTCCGAGGCCTCCCGCTTTCAGACTTGCCAGAAAGATCGGACAGTCGCCGTTCTGGAACTGTGTCACAAGTTCGGAGCGCTCGTCCAGGTCCGTCTGGCCGTCAAGGTACAGGTAGCGCATCCCGGCCTTGTCCAGCATGGCGCGGATTTGGGCAAGATAACTTGTGAACTGGCTGAAGACAAGCACACGGTTGCCTTCGTTCCCGGAGAGTTCGTCGAGTATGCCCTTGAGGGCGTCGGTCTTGCTCGAGCCTTTTTCCCAGTCGTCGTGGACAAGCGACATAGAACAGGCCGCCATCCTCAGGTTCGTGAGTTCGGCGAAGAAGTTGATCTGTATCTTATTGTCATCATCCTTTCCCTGGTCCTTTTTTTTTCTTGCCTGCCGATTTTATGTTGTCTTCGGCGTTTCTGCGCATCGCTTCATAGAGCACTGTTTCCTCTTTCGAGAGCTCGACCATCTGCTCGTAGACCATCTTCTCCGGCAGTTCCGAAAGCACTTCTTCTTTCGTGCGGCGCAGAATGAATGGCTGCACGAGATCCTTGAGGAATTCCTTGTGCTCGTCATCCAGTCCTGTCTGCATATACTTGCTCTTGAAGTCAGACCATTGGCCAAGCAGTCCCGGGTTTATGAACTGGAAAAGATTCCAGAGTTCACCAAGATGGTTCTGTATCGGTGTGCCTGTCAGAATGATGCGGCTGCCGGCCTGAAGATTCATCGCGGCCGCGCTCACCCTGGTGTTGCGGTTCTTTATCTGATGGGCCTCGTCAAGGCACACGACATTCCAGCCGCGCGACGCGAGGGCTTCGGCTTCAGTGCAGAGAACGCCGTATGTGGCAAGAATCAGGTCGTCCGGACCTGCCGCGGCGATGCATTCCTTGCGGTCGCTTTCATTGTTGAGGACCTTCACATTGAGCGTGGGAGCGAACTTGGCTGTCTCGATGTCCCAGTTCGGGATCACGGACTTCGGCGCGATGACAAGCGAAGGACCTTCATTGGCTTTGCTCAGAAGTAAGGCCAGGCTCTGGACCGTCTTTCCGAGTCCCATGTCATCGGCGAGGCAGGCTCCGGCTCCCCAGGCGTCAAGGCGCTTCATCCATCTGTATCCTTCTTTCTGATAGTCGCGGAGGTCGGCCCTCAGCTCCTCCGGAACTTCCGGAGTGGAGTCGTAGGCTGCCTGCATCCTGTCCAGAAGATTTTTGAAGCCGGCGTCCATAGTGCCGTGCAGGCCGCCGTCTTCGCCGAGAATCCAGGCAAGCTGGCCTACCCGGTAGACCGGCGCCACACGCTCGCCGCCTTTGCGCCCGCTCATCATGTCGTCTATCGCATCCAGATGCCGCCGGATTGTGTCGGACATTCTGATGTAGTCCTTGTCGCCCAGCCGGATGAAACCTTTTATGTCAGACTCCCGCATTGCCTTGAGAATCTCATCGAGCTTGAACTTTTCATCGCCGATAGAGACCTCTCCTTCCACTTTGAACCAGTCGATGCCGGAATTGACGGTGATATCTATGTCGGAAGACTTCACGTCGCCCCGGAACCTGAGCGCTCTGCCTTCCGGCCATTCCACGAAGCATTTGTCCCGGTTGTCAAACGCCCAGGTCAGGACCTTCAGAAGCGACTCGGAAGCCCAGATTTGAGCCTTGGTGGAGGACAGAAATTCCAGCCCGATGTCATTCTCGGCATAGTCGCGGAATTCCATATAATTGTCATATTCAAGCTGAAGGTCTCGGCGCACTATCACCGGCGAGCCTGTCGAGTCATCGTAGGCATCCTCCGCACCCTGCCCCGGTTCGCATCTTATGAAACCGGCCTCATAAGGTGCAGATTCCACATCCAGGTCATAGCAGTCATCTTGTTTCGCCGGCGCTATCCTGAGAGCCAGCCTTCCTCCGCCCTGGGCCGTAGGAATGACCGAAATGCCTGCAAGGTCGGACCTCACATCGATGATGCCCTCGAGAGAATCAATGATGTCTCTGATGCGGTGAACTGCGCCGGCGGGGAATTCCTTCACTTCAAGCAGATTGCGGAGGATGTCCTTCTGCATCGGGTTGACGGTGACGCAGACGTAGCCGTCTCCTTTGGGATACGTGAATGAAGACGGAATATTCCCGTCCTGTGGCAGCGGCACGTTCGAACTGACGACGATTTTGCCGTCTCTTCCGCTGAACGCCACCATAGGGCACTCCGCCTCAACCTTAAGGGGTGTGTACGGGGCGTGGTAGTGCTCACCTGTGAAGACGCGGCCTGTCCCGGCCAGCAGTGGAAGTATGGCATCAGTGTCAGGCCGGTCGATGACCTTGTTGGCGATGGCCTTCGCCACCTTCATGTCCAAAATGTCCATCGAGTCGTATCCGGCTCCTATAAATGTCTTTCTCGAAAGGAGTCTGTCGTGTCCCCAGTCATTCTCGTCCTCTGATCCGGCTTTGCGGCTCTGCTCCATAATGGCCGTTATCCATTTCCCGTTGACGAAATATATGATGCGCTTTTCCACATTCTCGGATTCCTCGAAATGCTGGCGCATCTGCCCTGTCAGTTCCGAAAGCGCCATCTCCCAGGAGGCTTTCCTCGGTATCGTGCCGATGACGCTGCCGCCGTTGAATGCCATCTTCAGTTCTTCCCTCTCGGCTGACGTCATCCGGGCGGATGCGGAAATCTCGTTACGGACGACAAGCGCCTTCGGAAGTGTCTCCACTCCCATATTCATCTTGGAGATCACGTCATCATCCACCTGGTACTGTTTCAGCACCATATTGAACAGATAGGTGTCAAGGACGCTGCGGTGACGCGCGGCGGCGGCTTTGATTTCCGTCTCCACATCCTTGGCGAGGGTTTTACTGCTGTCGTCAAGGTGGAGAAGGAGCACCCTGGTGGCGGCGTGCTTGTAGGAATATTTCATCTTGGTGTCGCCCATCATAGCCTTGAACGCATCCTCCGCTCTTCCGCTTCTGAGGTTGCGTCTGCAGCGTACGAGGCACAGGGCGTAAAACCATGTCAGCAGCTGATTCGTGAACAGATTCCGGCTTTCGTCAGGCTCGACCAGCTGAAGCGCCTGACGGAATGATTCATAGGATGCCGACAGGTCGCCCTTCTGGAGCAGATCGATGGCAGACAGTGCCGATGACCACATCGAGGAATCATTTCCGTCCGGTGACGGGGCGTTCCCGGTCAGGAAAAAACGGTAGGCGGCCGACTCGTCCAGCAGTTGCTTTTTCGGTTTTTCCGAAAACATTGCGCCGATGACCGTGTCAATCTTGTCAAGCATCCCGATGGAGAGATTGTCGTCATCGAGCGCTTTCTCAAGGATTCTCTCGACAACTTTCCTGCGGTCACATTCAGGGAGCAGTGACATTACCTTCTCGCCGTCTTGCCGGAGAACCAGCGGAACGAACCTCTTCCACCCATCTCCGGTTGCAGAGTAGGGGATACCCGCCGCATACCCGATGTCCCCTGCGGAGATGCACCTGGCCACCTTCCAGAGATAGACATCCGTGTCGGTGCGGTAATACTTGAAATTGTCGAATCCGTTCACCCAGTCAGGAAACTCGCGCATCATCGGAAGGACGGTGTCGAAGTACATCTCAGCCGGTACGGCGTTGTCATTGTCAAGCCATCCTGCTTTCTGGATGCCGGTGTAGTCTTTTTCGGTGCGGTTCTTGGCAACTCTGAACATACCGTCATACACGGTCACTGTCCAGGGCGAGTATCCGCTGTGGTACGCGATGAAACAAAGCAACCTGTACTGGGACAAGGTGATTCCAGGATAGAGGGCTTCAATCTCGGGCGGAAGTATTGAGGTCTTTTTCGGCATATCTGCAAAATTAGCGTCATGAATTGCCAAACTCTGGCACAAGCTGATTTTTTTAATGGAATATTTTTAATGGAATATAAAGGACTATGACGCCATCGGGCGATGAATATCTTTCCGCTACTTGCATCCGAAGGATTTCAGGATGGAGTCCAGCTCGGCGAAATCCTTCACTAGGATCTCGCGCTGTTTGGCGCCGTCCTGATGGCCAACTATGCCGGCGGCCTCCAGCTGCTGCATCACCCGGGAGGCCCTGTTGAAGCCAAGGCCGAGGTTGGTCTGCAGGTAGGAAGTGGATGCTTTCTGCGTTTCAACCACGAAACGCGCGGCTTCAACGAACCTTTCATCCGTCTTCTTCATGTCCACGGTCGTCTCAGACGTGTCGTCTTCATCCTTGACTTCCGGCAGATAGTATGGAGTGCTGAACGATTTCCTGTATCCCTGCTGGCTTTCGATCGACTTTGTCAGCGCCGTTATCTCGTCGGGACCTATGTAGCCGCACTGTATACGTTCCACCCGGGCGCCCTGTGAGAAGAGCATGTCTCCGTTGCCGAGGAGTTTCTCAGCGCCGGTGCAGTCGATGATCACCTTCGAGTCGATGCCGTTGCCCACGCGGAATGCGATCTGGGTAGGGAAGTTGGCCTTTATGACACCAGAGATTACGTCCTTTCTCGGAGTCTGGGTTGCGATTATCAGGTGTATTCCTGCGGCCCTGCCCTTGGATGCAAGAAGGATCAGGGAGGTCATTATGTTCCTTGCCGTAGTGCGCCCGTCCTGGGTGAAACTGCCGGAGATGGTGAGGTCAGCATATTCATCTATGACGGCCACGATGTACGGAAGGAGCCGATGGCCGTTCTGGGGATTGAGCTTGTGCGCCCTGTACTTTTCATTGTAGGTCTTGATGTTCGGAGTGCTTCCGGCAAGGCGCATCAGGTCGTATCTTTCCGTCATTTCGGCGCAGAGCGAGCGGAGCACCTTCTCCGCTTCGTCAGGTTTTACGCTGATGCTTCCTTCCTTCTCCGCATCTTCTCCGTCGGCTCCCGGGAGCACGGCAAGGTAGTGTTTGTAAAGATGTTTGTAGGAGTTGAACTCGTTGCCCTTCGGGTCTATGAACACGAACTGCAGTTCGGAAGGGCGTTTCGCGTAGAGAAGTGAAGAGACCATCACGTTCAGTCCCACGGACTTGCCCTGCTGTGTAGCTCCTGCGACGAGAAGATGCGGCGTTTTCGTGAGGTCGAAGACCTTTATCCTCTTGTCCACCGTGTAGCCGATCGGGACAGGCAGCTCGGCGTCGCTGCCGATGAAGCTCTCCGAAGTCACCAGGTCTTTGACCGGCACCATGGACGGATCGCTGTTCGGAACTTCTATTCCGACTGAATCCTTGAGAATCTCCGCCCTGACTCCGTCGACCTTGAGCGCGACTGAAAGGTCGTTGGCCTTGCCCATAATGGAACTCACGCTTACGCCGCGGGCCGGGTAGATCTTGTACAGAGTCACTGTAGGCCCGGGAACCGCCCTGATGTCCGCCACCTGTACCTTGTGGTCTTCAAGTGTTGTGCGGATGGTTTCGATGTTGCTTGCCATTTCCGCTTTGGACACTTCGTGCACGGCCTCGGAATGGTCCTTCAAAAGATTGGCGGAAGGCATCCTGAACTGTGGGAGTTCATCTTCGCCGTAATCCTTGAGAGGCGGCTGGACGGATTTCTTCTTTTTCGGAGCCTGGCCGGCCTCGTCATCTCCGGCAGGAGAAGCCGGTCTGTCCTTGTTCTTTACCTGGCGCGGAGCCTTCGGTCTCTCCGTTTCCGCTTCTACTGTTATCTCGCGTGTTATCTCGCGCACGTATGGTCTGTTGATGATGTATCTCGAGAGCGAGGTGATCCATTTCAGAGAAGACAGCACGGTCCAGAGAAACAGCGCCGTTGTCGCTATGAAGTAGCCCTCGGCCGTTCCTCCGGCCTTTTCAAGGAGCCAGCGTCCGGCTTTGAGGCCGATTGTTCCGCTCCATTTGGCGGAAGGTTCTCCGGTGAGAAGCTGGGTGGAGATGCAGGTCCAGGCACCGATGACCAGGACTCCGGCCAGGCAGATGACCGATGTCTTGATGATGGAGAGCCGTGAAGTCCGCACCGCCAACCTTACCGCGCCGGCGAGCGGAATCAGCGCCCAGAGCAGACCGCCGATCCCGAATCCGTACCAGTTCCCGTCCTCCGCGGCAAGGAATATTCCCGCTGCCGTCAGCGCGGTCAGCAGCAAGGCAAACGATACTCTCCAGAAAAGGCTCATTCCTTCCTGTCTCCCCGATGTCTTCTTTTTTGCAGTCATAAACTCAAATCCTCCGGTCAACACTATACTTTACCATATATACCTTACCGGCGGATTAATCTTTCATTCTTTTTACTGATTATCCGCAAAAGTACCCAAAGAGAAGAAAGACTTGAGATTAATTGCTGTATATTATGTTAGAAAGATATTGAAAATATTCAGAAAAGAGTTATATATTATAAAATAATAGATTTATGAAAAGAATAATTAATGAATCACAGTTGCGAGCCCTCGTAAAAGAGGCAGTAAGCAAGGTATTGAATGAGACTTCACACAGACAATCGACACAATGCAAGCCGATGCTTTCAGAGGTATATGTCAGCACTACCAACAAGTCCGATATCGTTACGATAAACGAAACTAATGCGAAACGCCTATTGGATAAACACACGTCAAGAGGTTATGCCATTATTTCCGCTTGTAGAGGACGTGCAGAGTTTGGTTTGGGCGATACGCCTGATGACACAAGGAAGTTCAATGAAATCAATCAGAAACGCACAAGGGAACTTGTCAAGGATATTCAAAATGCCGGATTTTCCTATACACTTTGTTATGGTGGCTTCATTGAGAATCTTGGCGAAGAGGATGAGGAGAATGTTTATGAAAGAAGTGTTATTGTCTATGCCACGAAGCGGGATGGCTCGGATGATGTGGATGCATTGAGGAATTTTGCTATTGAGGAATGCAGGAAATTCAATCAGGATAGTGTTCTTATATGCTTACCTGACGGCAAACCGCAATACATCAAGCAGGACGGAACCATTGACTTTGAACTTGATGGAGAAGTCGCTTTCAATGACATAGCGCAAACCTATTTCACGGACTTGCATAAGAACACGCAGTCAAAAATAAAGCCAGAAAGCAAACCGACAAGATTCTCATTTTTGGAGTGTTATATTGCCCCGAAGCCTATGGGACTTTCGGAAATGCATATAAGAGAATTGAAAGGTGAAGTTTTTTTGAAGAGATAGTGTAAAATGATGCTCTTGGGTATAATTGCGGATAATCATATTCTTTTTCAAAAAAAGTGTGAGAGTTCGGGGCATTTCCGTTGCCTGTCACCTCTTGTTGCTTTCTTATCAATTTCCGGTTTCATTAGGCAGAGGGAGCCACGAACCTGAATTTTGCACGTTACCAAAATTCAGAACTGCGGCTCCCTCCGCCTTCTCCACACTGACTATCCGCAATTATGCCCAGGCCATTCAAGTCTGTCCTTCATCTTCGCACTTGTTCCGTTGCACTTAAACAACGAGTCCACTAAGCATCAAGATTTGTTGCGTGGGAACTATAGGCTTGATTATCTGTGATTTAGCTGTTTGTCTTAAGGAGGATTCTCCTAAAGGCAAACAGCTAATTCATTATGATTCAATCTATTATTCCTCACGACCACCTTATTCTACTTGGTATTTTTGCGGATAATCATTTTCTCCAACATTATCCGCTTTGCTTATAATAAATATATGAATATGAACCCCTTTCGCCGATCGCCACCTCTGGCAGCATTTCAGGCCGATATCGTCGCCCATAACATCCGGTCGCCACCTCTGGCAGCATTTCAGGCCGATATCGTCGCCCATCACATCAGGCCATCCCTCTCCGGCGACGTTTCGGGGCGTTTCCGTTGCCCAGCACATCCGGCTGTCCCTCTCCGGCGACGTTTCGGGGCATTTCCGTCGCCCAGCACCTCCGGCTGTCCCTCTCCGGCGACGTTTCTGGGCATTCCCGTTGCCCAGCACCTCCGGCTGTCCCTCTCCGGCGACGTTTCGGGGTGTTTCCGTTGCTCAGCACATCCGGCCATCCCTCTCCGGCAACGTTTCCGGCCCTAAACGATTCTGTTGACCTCTTCGTCGGTTCAGTACCGGACTGTAAAGTGCGACAGAGGCATGATGACAGAACGCGACAGGATCAACTCCATCAACTACGCACGGCAGGAAGACAGAGAAGAAGGCAGAGAAGAAGGCAGAGAAGAAGGCAGAGAGGAAGCCGGAGCGGTTCGTGGTCAGAAGCCGGAGCGGACGTGCTTGAGGACGGAATCTTCGGACATCGTCTGCGGTATGGTGCCGGTCACGCCCTGCGGAACTTCCTTGCCGAGAAGATCGAAAAGCTGCTTCCAGTAAACCGGAAGCCTGCCGCCGGCATCAAGAAAACTGATGGGCGTTTCGGAAAAAAGATGCTTCCCGTCAGATGTTACGTACGAATTGTACACGAGTTCGCTGCAGTACATCGCACCGTTGTCCGGAAGAAAGGACACGTCGTAAGGCAGCCCAAGATATTCCTTGGCATTGTCTACGAATTCGCTTGCCTCCCGCGCGCTGACGGACGGTCTCTTGATTTCGAAGGTCGGAAGGCTCCCGTCGCGGAGAGTGAAGTCGTGAAGGAAGGTGTCGAGCGGGTACCTTGCCACACCTCGCTTGATGGTGGCGTCGATTATCGAGACCGAATCGCCTGAAACGTCCAGGATCGCAACGTGTATCATTATCTTGTCGGCCGTGCCGGACGTGGAGCCAAGTTCAAGGTCGTAGTCTGCTGGAATATTCACGAACACAAGGTCTCC
>CAVCDF010000133.1:0-3237 GCA_963600795.1 Anaerotignum sp.
AAGGAACATGCTGCATTCACTCAGGTTGGAGACTTTGAAGTTTCTTTGAAGCACGCCGACTCCTTGGAGATAGTTCATTACCCAGTCTAAGACTGGACGGCAGTCCCTGATCACGCCAGGATCGTTAGTCTTATCATTTTCTACAGCCGTCAGGATTGTTATAAGTTCCGGTTCGATTTCCTGGAATCTGTCGTCTCTTATGAAACTCAGATACTTGTGACGTATCTGAGTCTCGGGGAGTTTTTCCGCTTCAATCTTTATATCATTCACGAGCGCTTCGTCATCCGCACCCTTTTGATAAAATTTTTGCCCGTTCAGAGATTCAAGGAAGACCTTGTTACCATAATAATCAGGTTGGGCGGAGTATACGAAAATAGGTATATCATTCCTCTTTTGTGACTTAACGGCGATAAGTTCATCGCGGACTTTGTAAAAGTTCGCACCCGCAGCACTCCCATCATTTTCATCATAGAGGCATTTGACATCCAGGATGACGCCATCCCAGGCATTGATATTGCCCGTGAGAGCCTTGATTCCGGCCTTGCCATACTTGAAAGGTCGTATATCAATTCCCCTTCCACTAGCAAAAACCGTCAAATCGTCATATTTCTCCCATTCGTCATCTATCCAGATGACGTTGTACCTTACATTGTTATCTTTCATCGTATATCGGAAGTTTAATTAATATCTCAACCTTGAAAATTGCGCCCGGATTGTTTACAACTTCATAGCTGCCGCCGAAATGCTCCACAATGCCTTTGACTATCGCACCGCCTTGGCCGCTTCCGTCGGAGTCCGCACTCTTGTCCCCGACTGTCCCATAACGGACAGAGTCAAAACCGTCGGGCATCGGCCTGCCGTCGTTCTTGAACGCAACGATATACTTCCGGTCCTTGGCATCATAACTGAGGTCAATCACCACCTTGTGGCCGGTCTCCCCCTTGAAGCCGTGTTTGACCGCGTTGCCGATGATATTGTCGAACACTCTATCTAAATCCAACCTGTTTATGTTGACGAATGCATGTTCACCATGCTGCAGCACCATGTCAAAATCCTCCGTATATTCCAGCTTGTAGCTGCCGTCCGATGTTATGGCATTAAGCCTCTCTACAAGGTCAACCTTCTGAGGCTCGCCGAAAGCTGTTTCGTCGACCAGATGCTTAATCTGCTCGCCCATTCCCACTAGAAGTTGATTGAGTCTGTCCATCTGCTGACCTACTGTTCTTTGTGAATTGGTATTGACCAGTTTATCCATCAGTCCCTGATTGGAGAGAAAATCAGACAGGGCGGCCACATTGTTACGGATTGCGCCAAAACGATTCCCGAGGTCATGCTTACGCGACCTGAAGATATAGATGAAGTCCCTGCGCTGCGAAGCGATCAATTCTTCAAGTCCGATTTCTTTCGCCCTCGCATCTTTGTACTCACGCAGCATTCTCTCGTAGAGCGCTTCCTGTTCCGAGAGTGTTTCCGGGAGAAAGACTTCCAACCGGAACTCATCGCCACCGTGAAGAAGATTGACTGTCTGTTTCGCAGACCCAATCACCAGTTTATTGACTTTCCTGGACCACTCGTAAAGAAAGAGAGGCGCGTAGACTTTCGTTGTATCAACCCCAAAAACGGCAAGATTCTGTTCAAAATACAAAGTTTCCCCATTCTCCACGGAAACATATGTCGGTCTGAGCGAGCCGACCGTTTTTATGAATGCACAAGATCGGGAAATACTGAGGGCCGAATCAGATATGTCCTGCTCAGGAAGGTTTTTTGCGGATAAAGGGCCAGCTAACGGAACGTCGGAAAGGACCTTGAACGTCAACATGTGGCCACGGGTGCATTGTGTTCCAACCTTTAGCTTAAGTGTTATCCGCGTAAGAACATCCGACGCTTTGACCGCGATATATCCTTTCGGCAGATTCTCTTCTTCATCAATATACATCGACGGATAGAGTGAGCAGTTCTGGTCTTCAACGTCCTTATAGGATACGACTTTGGTATGGGCGCCTTTCTCACAGGCAATCGCTTCCTTAATCTTGTCGATGTCCAGCACCGACCTGCGATTCACCTTCTCATAAAGCGTGCTTGCGTCAATGAACTTGACTCCTTCCCCTTTTTTTGCCCCGTCGAGAGCGACCACGACTGTCGGGAAACTGGTATGGAAGAAGATGGCGTTGGGAAGGAGAATCACGGTTGACACAAGGTGATTGGTCACCAGATACTTTCTAAGTTCCCTGGGTTCCCCTTGTTCGCTGTATATAAATGAAAGAGGGAAAGCTCCCACTAACTTCCCGTTCGGAGACAGCATCTGGCTTCCCCTGAAGAGAAAGTCCCGGTAAAAGGTATGATATTCATGGGAATCGAACCCTTTGTCCCCTTTCCTGATGAGTCCGGAGAAAGGAGGCGTGGCTACGATATAGTCATACTTGCAATCGCCGTCGAAGCCCTGCATATAAGAATCCTTAACTGACAGAGACTCCGGATTGATCCCATGGACGGCAAGACGGAGCATGCCGAGGGCACGGATCTCAGGATTAAGCTCTTCTCCGTGGTAACCGGACACGGCTTTCATCTCGACGGCGTATGACGCCAACCCTGCATATGGATTATACACGCTGCCTTTCCCATCATATCCGAGAAGTTCAGCGACCAGCCTGGTCACAGCCACCGGCTGAATAATCGAGCTGTATTTCTTTTCTTCTTCGGCGATACGTTGGAGTATGGTCTCGAACGCTTCCTTATAGTACTCCGCATACCATTCGTCAGGGACGGATGAGACAGCCTCCAAGAACCTGTCCCACACGCGGGGATCGGTCTGACATTCGTCAAAGTAGTTTCCGTCAAAGTATTTCTTGTACACCTCGAAAATCTCTTTCAGGTAACCGGACTGTCCGGTCACATCGGCCTGCACCGTATCCTGCACCGCCCGCTCCAGCCTCTCCGCGAAGCAGGTCTTGCCATCCGTCCCGGCAAGCTTCTCCCTGAAAGTCCTGTTCTGGTACAGGTGAAGGATAAACAGGAGGCATTTGAAACGCGAAGAGTCCGAGAGGACTCGGTCATTCATCGCGTCCCAGATCACCTTAAGACCGGATTCAAAACTTTCCATTGTCAAATCAAAATAAGTTAATAACTATTTTACCGCGGCAAGCCGCACCGATAGTGCGGTCAGGACGCACTATTTATATTTGCTCAAGACATTCCGGAATCTTTCCTTCATCTTCCCGCGGAGCGACGCGGGGGCGA
>CAVCDF010000134.1:0-6198 GCA_963600795.1 Anaerotignum sp.
GGCTTCGCAATCGGTTCCGCCGCTCTCACCGCCCTCGCACTTCTCGCTTCCTCATCGAGGAAATCAAGATCGGTCTCCAGCACGTTGGAACTTCGGTTCTCAGTTTCGGTGACAAGGTCGTGAACGTTGCCGAGGCAACGATTCCTGACATCATTGACTACTATCAGGTGACACTGATGAACCCTCGCGTACTTGCCGGAGTGTTCATCGGCGCGATGATGGCTTTCCTGTTCTGCGGAATGACTATGAATGCAGTCGGAAGGGCCGCCCAGAAGATGGTGGTGGAAGTGCGCCGCCAGTTCAGGGAGATCAAGGGAATCCTCGAGGGCAAGCATCGTCCGGACTACAAGCGGTGCGTTGAAATCTCCACGAAGGCCGCACAGCACGAAATGGTTGCTCCAGCCCTCACTGCAATCATAGTTCCTGTCGTCGTTGGTATCATTCTTGGAGAGGCCGGTGTGATGGGACTTCTCATCGGAGGACTTGGAGCCGGTTTCATCCTTGCCATATTCCTTGCCAATTCCGGCGGTGCCTGGGACAATGCCAAGAAATATGTCGAGGACGGCAATTTCGGTGGGAAGAATTCCGTCAACCACCACGCGACGGTCGTGGGTGACACGGTCGGCGATCCTTTCAAGGACACGTCCGGACCTTCGCTCAACATTCTCATCAAGCTGATGAGCATGGTCTCCATCGTGATGGCGGGACTTATTGTTATGATTCACGGATAATTATCTAATAAAGTACATACTTATGCCAATCAAGAAAGTTACAATCAGAGATGTAGCGAGAGAAGCGGGAGTGTCGGTCACCCTGGTCTCTTTCGTTATGAACGCAAAAATGGGCAAGGACGGCCGTCTGGACTGTCCGGTTAACCCAGACACGGCCGCCAGAGTGCTCCAGGTTGCGAAACGGCTGGGCTACAGAAGAAACAATGCCGCCGCTTCGCTCCGTAGCGGAAGGTCGCATTCAATCGCGGTGATAGTGTCCGACCTCGCGAATCCGTTCTATGCGGAAATCTGCAGGAACATCGAGAGCACGGCCTACAAGGCAGGCTACACTGTCATATTCGCAAGTTCCGAGGAGAATCCTCAGAAACTTGCGCATCTGGTCGAGACGATGGTCGGCTACAATGTCGAGGGGCTTATCGTGGCTCCTTGCCTCGGAGGTGAGGCGGCGCTTGCGAGAGCTATCAACATCGGAATCCCTACCGTCTTGATAGACAGGGATATGACGGGCGATGAGTTCGGCAGGGTGCTGGTGGACAATGTGGATGCCGGCAAAATGGCTGCCAAGTACCTCATCCATCAGGGCTTCGGCAAGATCGAGATGGTCACCTACACGTCAGGCGTGACCAGCCTCACCGACAGGGAAGCCGGCTATGCGCAGGCTATGGAGGAAGCCGGGCTTAAGGATGAGATCAAGCTTCACAAGATTGAATATGAGGCCGAGGCGGCCAAGAAAGGCGTGGTCGAGATCTTCCGCGATGCAGTGCACAGAGGCACGGAAGCCTTCATCCTTCCGACCAAGAAGATTGCGATGTACGGTTTCAACGCTCTGAACATCCTGGGCCTGAATATGCCTAAGGACCTTTCCTTCGTCTGCTTCGACGAGAGCGACATCTACGAATTGAACAAGCCGGTTGTGCCGCACGTCATCCAGCCTATTCCTGAGATAGCGAACAAGTCGTTCGACCTGCTTCAGAAGATGATAGAAAGCACGGCGACTGAAGAGGACAAACTCTCTGTCCTTAAGGCGAAGATCGTGCTCGGCGGCCGTCTGGGCGGAGAGCCTACCGAGGCTTCGTTCTAGAATATTCCCGGGTAAATTGAAAAGAGGATGATTGCAAAATCACCCTCTTTTTTTGTTAGGACAATCTGTGCAGGATTCTTCAGGAATTATGTCAGATTGTGGTGTTGTAGATCTTCTCGGCCTGGGCCTTGCGGTAGGCGTCGAGTTTCTCTGAGACGCCGGCGTCCTGGAGAGCGAGGATCTCGGCGGCGAGGATCGCCGCGTTCTTGGCCCCTCCGATGGCGACCGTGGCCACAGGAATGCCTGTAGGCATCTGTACCATCGACAGGAGAGAGTCAAGGCCGCCGAGGTTCTTGGTGGCCATCGGAACGGCGATCACCGGCAGGGTGGTGAGTCCGGCGGCCACGCCGGCAAGATGGGCGGCACCGCCCGCTCCGGCGATCACGACACCGAAGCCGCGTCCCTTGAGGCCTTTTGTGTACTCGAACATCAGTTCCGGAGTCCGGTGGGCGCTTATGACCCTTTTCTCGAACTCGATACCGAAATCAGTGAGGATCTGCTCGGCTCCCGACATCACCTCGTAGTCGCTTGTGGAGCCCATTATGATTGCTACTTTAAGCATAGTGTAATTGTTGTTTTCCGTTATTTTCCAGAGACTGTAATTTTCGGATTCATCTTCAGACATTGGTCCAGTGAATCTTTATCCCATCCTTCTCCATCCCTCTGAACCAGGTCATCTGCCGTTTGGCGAACTGGTGGATCGCGTTGGCAAGCAGTGTGTGCATCTCCTCCCAGGAAAGGACGCCGAGAACGTACTGTGTGACGAATTTGTACTCAAGTCCGTAATACACAAGGTCTTCCGGACTTATTCCGCTCGCGAGCAGGCCCTTGACCTCTTCGACCATTCCGCCGGCCAGCCTTTCGTCCAGCCTCCTGTCGATTCTTGCAATCCTTTCCTCCCGGCTGACCAGAGTGCCGATGCAGTAAGGATTCTTGGGCAGGAATCCGGTTCTCCTGACAGGATGTTCGCTTTCGTAGGCCGCGACTTCCAGAGCCCTGATTATTCTGCGTTTGGACTGTAGGACACCCTCGTCGGGAAGCGGCCCGTAGGCCTTGAGCTTCTCAATCAGGGCCGGGGCGTCGTACTGTTCGAGTTCTTCCCTCAGTTCCTCGTCCGGTGGCACCTGCGGCAAAGTGTAGCCGCAGGTCGCAGCCTGGATGTAGAGCCCGGTGCCGCCGCACAGGATCGGAGTCCTGCCTCTGTCCCGGATGTCCTTGTAGGCCTGTTCAAAGGCCTGCTGCCATTGGTAAAGGTCGAACCTCGTTCCTGCCGGTGCGATGTCTATGAGATGGTACGGCACGTTCCCGTATTCGGCAAGATCCTTCCCTGTTCCGATGTCCATTCCCCGGTAAATCTGCCTTGAATCTGCAGAGAGGATCTCTCCGTCACCGCATTTTCTGGCCAGATTCACGGCGTATCGCGTCTTGCCGGAAGCCGTCGGCCCCAGCACGACGATCAAGTCAATGGCTCCGGAAGCATATTCATTGAATATGCCTCCGAAGTCGATTTCTTCAGGTTCGGGGAGGGGAGCCGGAGACGGGATAGGAATGGCTTCCCTGAGTTTGTTCTGAGGTTTTCTGCCCATCCGTTAGTAGCCGAAGATTTCCTCGAGGGTGAGGCTGGTGACAGGGCCGAGCGACTCGACGAAGGACAGGTCGAAGTTGTCCGCGTCCTTGTCGCCGAGGAAGCCGTAGATGTACTTGCGGCCCTTTATCCACTTTTTGTGGAAGGCCTTGACATCCTCGAGGGTCATGTTCTGCACCTTCTCGAACACAGCCTTGTTCCTGTCTTCCGTGAGTCCGAGATCCTGCAGGTCGAGGTACTCGGAAAGTACTCCGTAGCCGATCGTCCTGTTCGTGCGGATGCTGGTGAGGAGGGCTGTCTTGGCTACCTGGAACGCCTTTTCGGATTCCGGCATGTTGTTGATGATGCTGTCGAATGTCTCCACCGATTCCTTCGCGTTGTCGTTCTGCGCCGCTATGAATGCGTAGAAGAGATAGTCGCTGTCCTTGAATCCGCCTTCCTGCAGGTTGGCCGACGCTGAATATGCAAGTCCTCTGGCTTCGCGCATCTCCTGGAACACAATCGCGTTCATTCCGCTGCCGAAGTATGAATTGAACATATTGACGTCAGGATCGTTGGCCACGTTGAACTTCTCGCCCCTGTCTGAATACTGGAAATAGTAGAACTGGTTGGCATCGTATGGTGCGATTACGACTTCGTTCCCGGTCACCTGCCTTGGCTGAGGGTAGGTCCTCTCAAGCGGCTCCGGATTCTCCGATGTCTTGTGGTGCGAAGCAAGCATATTCTTCGCTGCGGACTCGTCTGACGGGCCATAATAAAGGACATCGTGACCCTTGGCGTAAAGGTCTTTGACAAGTCCGAGCAGTTCGTCGGACGTGAGGGCCATTATCTGGTCGTCGGTGAGGGTTGTCTTGCGGATGTATTCAGGACCGTAGATGATGTATCTGCGCAGAGCGCTGAAGCAGGAACTCTGGCTGAGCTTGCTGTCGGCCCTGTTCTTGAGAATGTCCGATTTCAGTCCGGCCAGAATGGTCGTGTCCGGCTGAGCGTTGAAGATCAGGTCTTCGACAATGTCCATTGCCGCACCGATGTTTTCATCCAGACCGCTTACTCCGATGTAGGACTGGGTCGAACCGGAGCCGAGAACCTGGTTGCAGGCGAGCCTGTACATCTCCTTCTTGATCTGGTCCGCGCTTCTGGACGGAGTGCCGAGGTAGCTTAGGTAATTGAATGCCAGGTTGAGTCTTGGGTCATCCTGTGCACCTCTGTTGAAAACGCACTGAAGTGTGGTGACGTCGTTGACGGTGTTCTTCTTGTAGAGGAATCCTATTCCTTCTGACAGCTTGTCGGCGGTCATTTCCTTGCTGAAGTTCACGAAAACAGGTTCGATAGGCTTGACTTCAGTGTTCTGGATCTCGGTCAGGAACGCGCTGGTGGAGTCTCTGTTGGTCTCTATCGGAGTGATGGCCGGAGCTTCGATCTTGGTGATGCTGTTGTCCGTGCCGATGCGCTTGAAGACGACTGCGTAGGAGTCTGCTCCGAGATATTCATTGGCCCAGTCGACAACCTGCTGCTTCGTGACTTTCTCAAGCCTCTGGAGCTGCAGGGCGTCATCCTTCCAGTTGTGCCCGTTGATGAATGACTGCACATAGTTCATCGCTCTGCTGCCGTTGTTCTCCAACTGACGCATGTCGTTCAGTTTGATGTTGTTGACCGTGGACTGGAGGAGGCTCTCGTCGAAGTTTCCGGAACGGAGTTCCGCCACCTGTTCAAGCATCAGGTCACGCACCTCCTCAAGGGTCTGTCCCTCGCGAGGGTAACCGGCCATCATGAATTCTCCATAGTCCGGGCGGGTGTAGTTGAAGGCGTAGAAGCCGTTGACTTTCTGGGCCTGGATGAGGTTGAGGTCGGCGAGACCGGCCTTTCCGTTGTAGACGATGCTGCCGACGATGTCGCCGACCTCGCTTCTGAGCAGGTCGTTCGCTCCAGGCACTCTCCAAGCCATCATCACGAACTCGGCGTCAAGGCCGTAGACGTTCTTCTGGACAGGAGCCGTAATCGGCTGCTCCGGTTCGTACTCAAGGTATTTGATGTCGTTGTTCGGCTTCCAGTCGCCGAAGTACTTCTCGATGGTGGCGACGAAAGTGTCAGGGTCGAAGTCTCCCGAGACGCAGATGGCGATGTTGTTAGGCACGTAGAAGTTGGCACGGTAGTTCTCGATGTTGACGATGGAAGGGTTCTTCAGGTGCTCCTGTGTGCCGAGGGTGGTCTGGAGACCGTAAGGGTGATGGGCGAAGAGAACGGAATCGATGGATTCCATAGCCTTCTCCTGATCCTCCGTGAGACTCATGTTCTTTTCCTGGTAGACGGCCTCGAGTTCGGTGTGGAAACCGCGGATGACCGGATGGATGAACCTGTCGGCCTCGATTTTCGCCCAGTTGTCGATTTCGTTGGAAGGGATGTCCTCCTGGTAGACGGTCATATCGTTAGACGTGAACGCGTTGGTCCCGTTGGCACCGATGATGGACATCAGTTTGTCATATTCATTAGGAATGGCAATCTTGGAGGCTTCGTAGCTGATGGAGTCGATCCTGTGGTAGATTGCTTTGCGCTCCGCCGTGTCGGTCTTCGTCCTGTAGACCTCGAAGAGGGCCTTGATCGAGTCGAGCAGAGGTTTCTCCGCCTCGTAATCGGTGGTGCCGAAGCTCTCGCTGCCCTTGAACATCAGGTGCTCCAGATAGTGGGCGAGTCCCGTCGTCTCCTTAGGGTCGTTCTTGCTGCCGACCTTGACGGCGATGTATGTCTGGATCCTCGGGGTCTCCTTGTTTACGGACATGTAGACCATGTCCGTAAACAAGGAG
>CAVCDF010000135.1:0-5741 GCA_963600795.1 Anaerotignum sp.
TGAGAGTTGAAAGCATTCTGACAAAATATCTGGAGACGAGGCTATGACCAAAAATATAGGCGTGTCCATCAGGACACGATTACTGAATCTGTCGAAAAAGGAGAAGCAGGAATACATGAAAGTGCTGGTGAGGTACTTACACGAGCGCCTGTTGTACCGCATTTCAATCAGTCAATATAAAAGACACTTCCTGCTGAAAGGCAGTTCGCTGCTTTTCGCCTTGGATGGATTCAAGGCCCGGCCGACCATCGACATAGACCTGCTGGGCGAACACATAAGCAACGATGCGGAGAACCTGAAAAAGGTATTTCAGAAGATATGCCTCATTGAATGTGAAGAAGACGGAGTCACCTTTGACACCGCCTCCATCTCATTGGAGCCGATAGCTGTCGAAAAGAAATACCCTGGCACGTGCGTTAAAGTTGAAGCCCATATGGACACGATTGTGCAGCAGATCTCGATTGACATCGGTTTCGGTGATGTCGTGACGCCTTATCCGCTGACTCTGGATTATCCTTCGTTGCTGCCTGATGTCCCTGCCGTTGAGCTGTACGCCTATTCATTGGAGACTCTGATAGCGGAGAAGTTTCACACGATGGTGGACCGGGACGAGAGCAACAGCAGGATGAAAGATTTCTTTGATGTCTATCAGCTGTTTACCTATCACGAGATTGACCGCGATATGCTTTCTGAGGCGATTGCAAGCACCTTCAAGAACAGAAATACACCTTATCGGGAGAATCTTGCGCTCTTCTCCGACAGCTTCGCTGAAGACGCGACACGGAATATCCAGTGGAATGCGTTTATAAGAAAAATACACTGGAAAGAGCAGATTGGCTTTTCGGTTGTGATGAAGTGTATCAAAGAGAACTTAATGGCATACTGGAATAAAGATTTGTTGGGATAAACATAGGTTTCATCCCTGAACGATTTATTAAGGACATGACTTCGGAATCATCAATGATATCATTCGAAAGCGACTACAACAACGGCATGCTGCCCGAGATACTGGCGGCGCTTGCCAGGACTAATGCCGAGAAGACCTCCGGCTACGGCTCAGACCCGTACACGGAGAGCGCCAGGGAGAAAATCCGCAGGGCCGTCGGCAACGACAGGGCGGAAGTGTTCTTCCTCACGGGAGGGACACAGACCAACGCCACGGTCATCGACTCGCTCCTCCTCCCATGCGAAGGGGCGGTCTGCGTAGAGACGGCGCACATCGCGGTGCACGAATCGGGCGCCGTGGAAGCCGCCGGACACAAGGTCATCACGCTTCCGTCCGCCGACAGCAAGCTGAGCGCGGAAGCTTTGCGCGCCCATATGGACAGATTCCTCGCCGACGGGACACACCCGCACATGGTGCAGCCGGGCCTTGTCTACATCACGATGCCGACGGAGCTCGGGATGGTCTACACGCGCCGCGAGCTCTCGGACCTCTACAACGAATGCCGCCGATACGGGCTGAAGCTCTATGTGGACGGCGCGCGTCTGGGCTACGGACTGGCGTCGGACGCCTGCGACTACGACCTGCCCTTCCTCGCGGCGCACTGCGACGCCTTCTACATCGGCGGGACAAAGGTCGGTGCCATGATGGGCGAGGCGGTTGTGTTCTCCGGCATGCCGGCCCCGAAATACTTCTTCACGACGGTGAAACGCCACGGAGCCCTGCTCGCCAAGGGCCGCATGCTCGGAGTCCAGTTCGATACGCTCTTCTCCGACGGGCTCTACTTCCGCGTCGCCAGGCACGCGGTCGAGATGGCGGAGCGTCTGAAGTCGGCCTTTCTGTCCGCGGGCATACCGCTGGCCATGGACTCCCCCACCAACCAGCAGTTTGTGGTGCTCAGCCGCGAACAATATGACGCGCTGTCGCGGGAAGTGAAGTTCGAGATCTGGGAACCGGGCGACAGCGGCAAGACCGTGTGCCGGTTCGTGACGAGCTGGGCGACGACCGAGGAGGACATCAGCGGACTTGAGCGGGCGCTGAAAGGCATCTGACGGACCGACTGCGGCAAGACTCGCATTTTTGCGCCACATATTATAGTTTTGTACAAAATCACCACACCTATTAATATCTGTAGTTACTTTGTACAAGATGATATGGGTAATAGCGACCCTTTCTTCTATTCTTCATCAGTGAAAGAGAAAGGGGGAACACTATATGTCAGCTGAAGACAAGAAGAAGCTGACAACGATGTTGCTGGCGGAGATGAACTGACAGCCAGGACAGGGTCATTCAGGACCAGTATTCACCGGCCGTCAAGTCACTCAAAAGTGCCGTAGCTCTCGTTGACCCGCTCCCCGTCTTCCGAATACTCTACGATGTTGACGGACTTCGCCTCCGCTCTCTCGCAAGGCTGTCCGTCAGCGTCATAATAGTACGCAGTTGAGTATGCTCCGCCGCTCGGGGTAGGCCCGTACCGCGTCTCCGTGAAACGCGGGTCAGGAGCGGTTTCTATATTTTCGGCCCTCTCGCCGGCCGCCTCTTCGAGGAGGCGTTCAAATTCCCTGTCGGTCATGATGTCACGAAGTTAGTTATCCCTAATCAGTCTTTTCTCAGGCAATCAAGCCGGTCTTCGCGGCGGAAAGCCCAAGGCCTTGTACAAGGCACCCTCTTACCTTGTTCCAGCTGATAGACATTACGGCGAGGCCTTCCCGCCGGTTCTCCGTACTCGGCGGAAGGAAAGTCCATCCAAATTATCCGGTTGGCCGACCCGTCGATGCTGAAGCCGTTGAGATAAAACTGAAGGTATGTCGAACGGCTGTCGAACTTAGGCCCGGCACAGGTCTCATAGCGGCCATCGCCATATTCCGCTCCCGTATGCCAATACACCCAGGCGCCTTCGCCCCCGGCGTGCCGGTCAAACACGGCGAACTCACGGATAAGCGCAGACGCGCGGTAACGGCCGTCCCGGTCTTCAAAGGTTATGTCATAGCCCGACCAGTGGGCGTGCAGGGACATCATCGGAAACGGAGGCAAGGTCCTGTCGGGGAATTTTCCGTTGCGGTGGTATACAATCGGGTCTTCAATCCTGTTCTCTCCCGACTCCTCGTGGTAGTAGAACTCCACCGTCCTTACGTATATCTCGTAGTCGTCCCTTACCTTCAGATAACCGCCATAGAGGATTTTCCTGGCAAGAAGCAGAAAGGCTCCGTTAAGCCGTTCCATCTTGGCGGTGGAGTCTCCATCGCCCGCTCCGCTGAACGCCTCCAGGCACTCTTTTAACCCGTGATCGCAGATAAAGCCGGACTCCCGAAGGGCAATGCGTGATGTGTCGTTATTGATCTGTTGTGTGTCCATGTGGTAATTAAATTACGCAAAAATACCAATTATTTCCTTGACTCCAAATAGGTTATAAAGTCGATGTGCCATCGTCTCCCTTGATACGGTCAGGCATATTCCGCTTCCACCTGCGGCTCTTCAGGCTCGTCCGCGAGGATATTCCAGCTGATGCAGTTCAGCGCCCCACCCTCCTTGACGATGTCCTCCGCTCCGGCGACGAAACGCACACGGCAGTCCGGAAAGGCCGCCTGGATCTGGGACTCCGCGTGATGCTGCTCATCAATCCGCAACATAGGGACAAAGACGCACCCCTTCACCTGGAGAAAATTCAGGAACGCCCACGAGAGAGGACTCCTTCTCGGCACCGGATAATCCAGCTCCGTCACTTCGAAATGCCCTGACAACGCGTCCAGAAGCCGTTGCCTCAGACTCCTGTCAAAGTTGATGTAGTTGTTCAGAAGCACACGGTTGCCGCCTATATAGCGCACCATACCGTCGGCGTGGCCGAACATCTCGTACCGGTCCCAGGGGATGACGACCAGCTCCGCCGAGAAGAGCGACTCAAGTTTCCCGGTCAGCTTCACCCTGTCATAGGAAGGGTTCTCCTTGAATATCTTGTCGGTCATTATGACCTTGTCCCCGCACTTGATGACGTTCCCGCCGTCAAGGACGATGTCGGTCGAGATGCAACTTAGGTTCATCTTCCTGCAGATGGCCTTATAACTGGGGATGTACCGCGGATATCCCGCAAGGTAATCCGGGCTGTAGCGGTACTGAAGGAACAGGTCCTTCTCCAGCTGAACCGGCATATAGTCCCTCGCCCAGATAAGCTCCCGCCTGCCCGTCTCCGGAATCCAGCCGAAATCTATCCCTTCACCGTGCAGAGCCTCAATGAGATTGTATGCGAACGCGCCGTAACTCTTCAGACCCTCTGCCAAATAAACTTTGTTGGTTTGATTATCTAATAGCATATTTATATTTAATTATTTATTATTCAAATCCTTACCTTGCTGGGCGCAAAGGTATGGCTATTCAGCGGGGACGCCAAAAAACTTTTGTTAAAAAGTGTTAAAGGATTCGAAAAAAGTTATTCAAAATGAAGGCGAGTCGCCCTTTCCCTTCCCTCCGTGAGGGTTCCGCGAAGTAAGGCGGCAAGGCAAACGGCAAGGCAAATCCGCAGCCACTGCGTGGTGCGTTTTGTCTTGCCTTTGTTGTCTTGTGCCCCGCCTGGAGTTTGCGTCACCTTCCGGAGGAAAGGAAGGCCGCCCGTCTACCGGACGGTAGAAGAAGTTCAACTCTAAAAAGCAGACGACTTATGCTTATTCCAATCAACGAGTCAGGCAAGCCAAAGAAGGTGTACCTGCGCATCACCAACGGTTCCATCATCAACAAGACCAAGGACGGCCAGACCCTGTCCTACTCCGCCATCTCCGGCGCTCTCAAGCGCATCGAACTCAAGGAACACGAGTTCGAGAACAAGAAGTTCCGCAACTGGCACGTCATCCTCTCCGACACGCAGTCCGGCGAGGAGTACGACATCTCCGTAGGACGCACCTCGGGCGCTTTCAAGGGCATCATCAGGAGCCTCGTCACCGAGCAGGGTCTCGCCAACCTCGACGACATCACCATCGAGGCGTACCTGTCAAAGACAGGCTACACCAACGCCTCCGTCAGCGCCGGAGGGCAGAGGCTCCAATGGACCGACGAGCCGATGCCGGAGCGCGCCCTCGTCAGGGTCGGCGACAACGAGATGGTCGACGACACCGCCCAGATGAACTGGATCCAGACCCTTGTCGACAGGGTCAACGCGAAGCTCAACTCCGCCGAGGAGGCTCCGACCCCGGCCGAGGAGGAGGACGACCTCCCTGAAGAGTTCGCCGAATAGACTTGACGGACGGGCGGATACGGATGAGATCCTCTCCGCCCGTTTTTTCTTTATGAAGGCGACGTGCAATCCGTAAACCGCGTCCTGTCCCGACAAGCATCTCATTTTATCCAAACTCACCTCAAAATACCCAACTTTGGATAAAGTCAATTTTGCTTAATTGATTGATTTATGCACCATTATGTAAGATTTTACTACAAAAAAATGACAAATAAATCTACATTTTTTGTGGACTATCGCTGCCTGACACCGCGGCTCTGTGACTGCGAGTTCTCCGGGGCGGCCTCAGAGCCCGGTTTCCGGGCAGGAGTATCGCTTTTCGGGTTGTCCTTCCGGAACCGCTCGCGGGCGGCTTCCCGGGCCGACTCCTTTGCGTCTCTGATCTGCCGCCGCTCTATAGAATCCGGAGCCTCTTTCTTCTGCTCCGCCGTCCGCTCCTTCTTCGGGCTGGCGAGGACCCTTCCAAGCCCTATCACCGGCAGGAGCAGGCCCCAGCCGAACCCTTTGCCGGCCCCGATGCCGCGGTCCCTGCCGAGCACCGCGCCCGCCACGGCCGAGCCTCCGACGGTACCGGCG
>CAVCDF010000136.1:0-3324 GCA_963600795.1 Anaerotignum sp.
CAACCTTCTGACCTTCAGCGTCTAAGAATATGATCTCGGGGCGGACTTTCGCCCTGTCGAGGCTGTCGCTCGCAAGCGCGATCTCGAACTTCGGGGTTCCGCCGGTCAGGTCCAATGAATATGGCCGCAGAGCGACCGGTCCTGCTTTGAGGAGCCAGACGTTGCGGTAGATGCCGGCCCCTTCGTAGTACCAGCCCTCCTCGGTGGAAGCGTCGCACCGCACGGTGATGACGTTCTCCCCGCCGTAGGTAAGGTAAGGGCTGAGGTCGTAAGTCCTTGAGACGTAGCCGCTTCTCTCGTGGCCGAGGTAGAAGCCGTTGCAGAACACCTCGCTGTCTCTGAATATGCCCTCGAACTCTATCCAGATTTGCTTGCCGTAGTCCTCTGCCGGGATCTTCAGCGTTTTCCTGTACCAGCCCACCGAGTTCTGCGGATAGTTCCAGCCCACGCACTTGTAGCCGTGCGAGTGGCTCGCGTCCTTGCTGTAAGGCAGGTCGACCACCCAGTCGTGCGGCAGGTTGACCTTCTGCCAGCCGCTGTCGTCGAAGGCCGGCATTATCGGTGATTTGCTGTGTCCGGCCGTGCCGGCCTTGCAGAGGTAGGTGAAATATTCAGTGCCGTGGGTGTAGTCTCCCTGCATCGAGGAGGCATCGCCGAGCGAGAATGTCCAGCCGTTGTTGATTTTCTCACGGAATCCGTCCGCCCGGAGCGTCAGCGCCGTGACCAGCGCCGCCGCTGCCAGAAGAGCCTTTTTCATATTCATCGAAATCATAGTGTCATTCATTTTGCAGTCAGCTAAGTAGTTTTGCAGACAGCAAGCTATTTTGCAGTTATCAAGTAGTTTTGCAGACATCGTCCAACAGCAGCTGAAGGTCGACGACGTCGAGCCAGCGGTCGAACTTGCGACCGACCTGGCGGAAGTGCGAGACTTTCCGGAAGCCGAGGGCTTCGTGGAAGGCGACGCTGCGGGAGTTCTCGGCGGTGATGCAGGCGATGAGGGAGTGGAAACCGCGCTCCCGGCAGGCCTCGATGAGGTGGTGCATCAGTTCTGCCCCGAAGCCCTTGCCGCAGGCCTCCGGCGCAAGATAGACCGTCGTCTCGAGGGTCTTTGAATATGCGGCCCGCTCTTTCCAGAGATGGGCATAGCAGTAACCGACAACCGCTCCGTCATATTCATAGACAAAGTAAGGGAACTCGCTTGAGATGGCTTCGATGCGTTCCTGCATCGAGGCTTCGCTGAGCGGCTCCGTCTCGAAGGAGACTGTCGTCCGGGTGATGTAGCGGTTGTAGATAGCCGTGATGGCAGGCGCGTCGTCCGACGGCCTGACTGGTCTGATTCCGGTCATATTTCTAACTCAACTGTCGCAAGTGACAAAATACCTTGTCCCACGTCTGAATGTGAGCCTGGATATTCCTGAAATTCCTTTGCAGCGCAGGTGGGGCTACGGTCTCAGGCCGCTGCCGCCCTGGAGGGTGATGGTCTCGCCGGTCACGTAGTGCGCGTCTTCCGAGGCGAGGAACACGCAGACCCTGCCGATGTCGTCGGCCGGATCGCCGAAACGCCCGAGCGGAATGCCCTGGATCGTCTTCTCGAACAGTTCAGGGTAGTGCTCCTTCCAGTCCTGGAGGCTCTCGGTCATCGCCAGAGGGCAGACCCCGTTCACCCTGATCCCGTCAGGGCCCCATTCGGCGGCGGCGACCCTTGACAGGCCTCGGATGCCTTCCTTGGCGGCCGCGTAGGAGGCCTGGCCGAGTTTGCCGAAAAGACCCGCTCCGGAAGCGAAGTTGATGACCGAACCCTTGCTGGCCTTCAGCGCGGTGTAGCATTCGCGCATATAGAAGAACGCGGCGTAGAGGCCTGAATATATCGCCAGATCGAAGTCTTCCTTGCTGTGTTCGACAAGCTTCAGCCCGGATTTGGAGACCTGGGCGTTGTTGATCAGCGTGTCGATCTTGCCGAAGCGCTCGAGAGCCTTCGCGACGACCATCTTGACGCTGGCCTCGTCTGCACCGTCCGCCACGATCGGCAGCACGTTGATGCCATATTCATTCTCAAGCCTTTCCTTGGCGTTCAGGAGCCTGGATTCGGTCCTTCCGGTGATCACAAGGTCGGAACCTTCCTTGGCGAACTCAGTGGCGAGGCCGAAGCCTATTCCTTTGCCACCGCCCGTGATGAGGGTGACATTCCCTTCAAGTCTTTTCATTATGATATTCATGCAAGCGGGCAATCGCTTGCGGTAAAAACAGTCCATTTTATCGGACGGCCATTGCCGACCGCCGTCAACGGCCTACAATTTAGCGCTTTTCCTTGAGAAAACCTAATCTCCGGCGAACTGTCCGATGAAGTAGATCGCTCCGGTGTAAGATTCGCTGATGATGTAGATGAACGGATGGTCGGCGTGGAAATCGACCCTCTGCGGCTCGTAAGGCTCCAGGGATGTCCCAACCATCACGGCGGCTGTGACGGCGGCGGCCTTTGTCCCTTCCTCGCTCACTTCAATCTTGGCCTTCTGCAACATCTTGGAAATGAATATGTCTCCGTCGGCCATCCTGCTGAAATCCGCGTCTGAAGCAACGAACATTGACGGAGCGCCGAGGCTTGAGACGATCTCGTTCAGAGGAATCTCCACTTCCGTGGTGAATTTTGGCAGTTTGAGGTCGACAAGATATTCACCCATTGAACGGCCCATCAGGGAAACGGACTGCGCGTCAACCTTGTCCAGAATGTCGTCGATGGATTTGCCTTCATTCGGAAGAAGCACGAGCATCGAGAAGGTGCCTTCCCCGTAAGGAATCCTCACCGCTGAATATGTCTCATTGGACGTGTATTCATACTTCCCGTTGCGGTGCATAATATCAACTTTCTTGATGTCGCGGGTGTAACCCTTGAAATTCGCGATTGCTGTTTTCTTCTTGCTGAACTTGTCGGCCCACGAACCGTTGAAGTAGATCGCGTTCATGATGTAGGCGACAGCGCCAGGGTCCACCTCGTCGAGTATGCCCGGAATCATTCCGTCCGTCTGCTTTTTGCACCAGGAATTGATGTGGCCGAGAGTCTTGGACGAAGAGAAGTCGAGGCTTTCGATTCCTGCCTTGTAGTTCTCCTGCACCGATCCCGTGAAATCCGCCTTGAGCTTGTACTCTTTGTTGACGGCGATGTAGTCCGCTATGTTGATGGTCGTGGACGGATCAAGTTTGCCGGAATTTTCGATCATATTCCTGCAGAACGTGTTGATGTCCTCGACCGGCACTCCTTCCCATCCCAGGACCGAGCGGATTTCGTCAAGCGTCTTTCCGTCCGCGCCGTTGGCGAGCATCCCCATC
>CAVCDF010000137.1:0-3203 GCA_963600795.1 Anaerotignum sp.
CGGCTACCTGTCTTCCGGATAAAGATACCATTATTGCATTTCTGCTTCCGCAGGTGCCGGAGATTGTCCGGTTTTTTTCTAAATTGCATCCGAAAAACAATGGAACGGTATGGCGGAATGTCTGAAATTCAAGACGGTGGTCTTGGCGATGATAATGATAATATTCACAACAGGTAAGCTTATGGGAAAAAATGAAGTGCTGGACGGCAGGCAGAAGTGCATTGTGGCTATAGCCGCCAATGAAGCGAAAGGTGACCTTGCGGCGCTGGGCACCAGCATAGAAAACGGGCTCGACAGCGGGCTCACCGTCAATCAGGTGAAGGGAATCCTGTCGCAGCTCTACGCTTACACGGGTTTCCCTCGGTCTCTGAACGGACTTGGAACCCTGCAGAAAGTGCTGGAACAGAGAGAAAAGGAAGGAAAGCAGACGGTGCAGGGACCGGAGGCGTCTCCGCTTCCTGCAGATTTCGACGCCCTCAAGGAAGGCACGAAAGTGCAGTCCAGACTGACAGGCAGACCGTTCGTCTATTCTTTCTGCCCGGCGGAAGACTATTATCTCAAGGCACACCTCTTCGGAGACATATTCGCAAGCGACGTGCTGACTTGGGCTGAAAGGGAACTTGCGACGATAAGCGCTCTCGCATCGATTGACGGTCTGGCTCCGCAGCTGGCTTCGCACGTGGCAGGGTCCAGGAATATGGGCCTGAAGGATGAGCAGATTCATGCGATTCCGGCGGCGCTTGCCCAGTCCGCCGGGAAGATGGAGGCTTACAGAGCTTCCCGCGCTATAGCCGAAGTCTTCGGTGAGAAGTTCGACGCGAAATTGCCGTTCTGCGGAATGGATTTCCCTAAGGGTCAGCCGAATACGGCCTATGCAAGGTACTTCGTCGGTGAGAGTTATCTGGCTCCGCTGCATCCGGTGAACCTGGCGGCGGATGAAAAGCCCGCCCTGCCGATGTCCAATGTGACTTTCGAGCCGGGGTGCCGCAACAACTGGCATATTCATCACGGAGCAAGGCAGATTCTTGTCTGCGTCGGGGGAGAGGGGCTGTACCAGGAGTGGGGCAAGCCTGCATTGAAGCTGAAGGCCGGCGATGTCGTCGATATCCCCGAGGGTGTGAAGCATTGGCACGGAGCGGCTGCGGGCAGCTGGTTCCAGCATGTCACCGCACACGTCGCCACCGGCGGCGAAATCAGCAACGAGTGGCTCGAGCCTGTCTCCGACGAGCAGTACCTCTCGGCGCAGTGATGAAAGCGGCAGCGACGAAGCGCATTGATGAAAGCGGCAGCGCATTGACGAATATGTCAGGCTCCCCGCCTGTCGGACTCTCCTGTCGGAATCTCCTGTCGGAATCTTCTGGCGGAATCCCCGGCGGACACTCCTGGCGGAATCTCCTCTCGGACTCTCTTGGACCGAATCTCCGGCAGACTCTCCAGCGGAATCCCCTGTCGGAATCTCCGGCTGAATTAATGGAAGATTCGGCGCAGAATCATTAACTTTGCCACCGGAAACGGGATCCGTTGAAAGAGATCCCGGTCCGAGTGGCAATTTAAGTTTATCATGATCAAGTCAATGACAGGTTACGGCAAGGCTGAGGCCATTCTGGAAACAGGAAAACTCACCATCGAAATCAAGACCCTCAACGGCAAAGGCTCCGACGCCAACATCAAGTCTACCTTGCTGCCGAAAGACAAGGAACTGCTCGTGCGCAGGAAAATCACCGAGGCGCTGAACCGGGGCACCATCGATTTCTTCATCTCCTGGGAGCCCAAGGCTGGCGGGACGGCAAAACAGATCAACAAGGATCTGGTCAGGGAATATTACGGCCAGCTGACAAGCCTCAGCGATGAACTTGTAGGCAAGAATTTCGCCGAAGCAAACTGCAGGATGCACAACGAGATTTTTACGGCTGTGCTGCGCTTCCCTGACATAATGGACAACTCCCGTCAGGAAATCATAACGGAGGAGAACTGGCCGGTTGTGGAAAAGGCCGTGGATGAGGCTCTGGTCGCGGTCAACGACTACCGTGCCAAAGAGGGCGAGGCCCTTTACAGGGACGTCACATCGAGAGTCAGGAATATTCTTGACCTTGAAGACCAGGTGGAAGGCTTCGAGAAGGAGCGGGTCGATGCCGTCAGGGAGAAGCTGATGAAGAACCTTGAGGCGCTGCAGCAGAAGGTCGACCCGTCCCGGTTCGAGCAGGAGATGATCTTCTACCTTGAAAAGCTGGACATCAACGAGGAGAAGGTGCGCCTCCGCCAGCACTGCAAGTACTTCATGGACACGATCGACGGTGAGGAATATCCGGGCCGCAAGCTCGGCTTCATAATCCAGGAGATGGGCCGCGAGATCAACACGACAGGCTCGAAGGCCAACCATTCCGGCATTCAGAAGGTGGTCGTCAGGATGAAGGACGAACTGGAAAAGATCCGCGAGCAGTCGATGAACATCCTGTAGCCCGTCATCCGTAAAGCATAAGCCGGCATATTCCGTTTCCGTTTTTTTTAATGCTTATCCGCATTAATACCCAATATGAGAATTGCACAGAAGCCGCTCCGAATGCCCTGCAGGTGCAAATCTGTTTCGGTAGATTCGTCGGCACCCCGGCTGCACGTTGCCGCTGGGCATATTCAGCAGTTCCCCCGCAAACAGAATTGCACGAAAAGCCGCTATGATGCTCTGCAGGTGCAAATCTGTTTCGGCAGTTTCTGCGGCACCCCGGCTGCACGTTGCCGCAGGACATGCTCAGCAGATTCCCCGCAAACAGAATTGCACGAAAAGCCGTTATGATTATTTCCGGCTGCAATTCTGTCGAAGGTGCGCCCGACCAGAACCGAGAATCGTTCATAGCTGATGGATATAGGATATAGATAGTGACGGGAGCGTTTAGTGGCGGAATCGATGCCATCACACGCGACGGAAGGGGTGACGGGAGCGAATATGCCCGAAGATGATCCCGTCACACCTGCCATGAGTCAGATGGCCCTTTTCACGCACGAGGGCGGTGCAATAGGATGACGGAGCGAGTCGGGGGTACTCCCGTTGTCTCTCTCTCAGCGCACCTCCGGCCGTACCTCTCCGGCGACATTCTCGGCCTATATCGTTGCCCGTCACCTCCGTCTAGTCCTGCTGCTCTCTCCGGTGACATTCTCGGCCTTTACCGTTGCCCATCACCTCCGCCCGTCCCTCTCCGGCGACATTT
>CAVCDF010000138.1:0-16483 GCA_963600795.1 Anaerotignum sp.
CGTCTGGAATGTAGCGGCTGACATATTCCTTGACGTCTTCCCGCGTGGCACTGAACTCGGTGGCCAGCCTCTGGCTGAGATCCTTTTCCCACGAATACCTGTACCGCATCTGCCGCGGAAGCCAGATGTTCGCCGCCAGCGCCAGCGCCACCGCCGCCCACAGCACCTTTTCGCTTCTTTTCATCTTCGCCATATTCCGTTTCGCCGTACTTCGCTGCCTTTATTACGTCCTGCCGGTTCCGGCGGCCTATCCGAGGGATTCGATGAATGCAGCCATCTGAGGCACCTTCTCCATCGCCGAACTGAAAAGCTTCATCTGGTTGCGGGTGCGGACAAGATTGTGCTCAGGGTACTTGATCTTGTAGTAGGTGTCGCCGTTTATGTAGTCGGCGAAGAAGCGGACAGCCTGCATGAACGGGAAGAGGCAGGCCGCGTAAGGCAGATTCTCTTTCTCGACGGGGGTGAGGAATGATTTCGTGCCCTTGATGTAGCCTCTTGTGAAGGCCTTGAAGATGTCCATGTCGAAGTCCACCTTGTCCAGTTCCGGCGAGTCCTCGGCCACAGGATTGGCGGCCGTGCGTAGGAAGTCGCCGAAGTCGGAGAAGACATAGCTCGGCATGACGGTGTCCAGGTCGATCACGCACAGCACTTTGCCTTCCGCGTCGAACATCATGTTGTTGACCTTGGTGTCGCAGTGGCAGATTCTTTTCGGAAGCTTGCCTTCGCGGTGCAGCTGCTCGGCGCGGCACATCTTGACTCCGTACCTGTCGATTTCCGAAAGGATCCTGTGGAGTTCCTGGCCTTCGGTCCTGTCGTCGGCGCGCAGCCTGCCGGCCTGGTCGGCCCTGACCGCCTCTGTCAGCTGCCTCAGTCTGAGTTCCATATTGTGGAAGTCCGGAATGGTTTCGCCGAGGGTGTCCGGGATGTCGGAGAGCATAGCTTCGAAGTTGCCGAATGCCTCTCCTGCGTATCCTGAATATTCAGGATTGACGGTCTCGAAAGTGTTCGCGTCGCTGATGAACACCGACACTCTCCAGTACATTCCTTCGGCCAGGCAGTATGTCTTCGGCTTTTCGGTCATCAGGGCCTCCAGCCTCTGGCCTTCGGATTTCAAAGGGATGAATCTCAACACCTTGCGGTCGATGTCGCTTTCGCCCGCATCCTCAAGCTTCCTGCGGATGTGCCTGGTCACGGCTTCTATGTTGCTCTGCAGCAGGTCCACGTCCGTGAATATGGCATTGTTGATTCTCTGAAGCACATAATCCGGGGCATCGCCTTCGGTGACAACCTTGTAGGTGTCGTTGATCAGACCGTTGCCCAACGGCTTTATTTCTGTAATTTCGCCTTCTATAGCGAACATTTCCGCGATTTTCTTAAGATCCGGCATAGTCAGTGTCATTTTGATTTATCTTCCAAAGGTACTCAATAAAGTCGTCGAATTCAAGCATTGTGGCAATCATTTGAGCACAATAATCATTATTTTTGCAAGTCTTGACGTTATTTTGCAAGACTTGAACTGATTTCAGCAAGGCTGACGTAGGAATATGGAACTTTATGAATATGCAAGGCCGGACCTGATGGCCGGAAAAAAGATACTTTATGTGCACGGATTCGCCTCAAGCGGACAGAACGGAACGGTAAGAACGCTGAAACTGCTGCTGCCGGATGCGGAAACCATAGCGCCCGACCTGCCAGTCGAACCGGCGGAAGCGCTCGACCTGCTTATGAATATCCTCGCGTCGGAGAAGCCGGACCTCGTCATCGGGACCTCGATGGGCGCGATGTACGCTGAAATGCTGTACGGAGTGGACAGGATCCTGGTCAATCCCGCCTTCCAACTGGCGGACACCCTGCTGAAGAACAACGGCCTCGGCCGTCAGGAGTTCCATAATCCCCGCAAGGACGGAGAGACATCCTTCCTTGTCACCAAGACACTGCTGGAACATTTCCGGGAAACAAGTTCGCATTGCTTCGAGCGCTCGGACCTGGACCGGGACAGGGTTTTCGGCCTGTTCGGAATCAACGACAATCTCGTCCACACCTTCGACCTGTTCTCGGAACACTATCCGCAGGCCATACGGTTCGACGGAGAGCACCATCTCAACGATGCTGCTGTCCTGCATTCGCTCCTGCCGGTCATCCAATGGATTGACGACAGGCAGAACGGTGTCCGGAAGCCCGTGCTTTTCATCTCGCTGAGCGACAGGATCGTCAACCATTCAAGCGGATTCGCCAAGGCAGTCGCCGTCCTTGCCGCCGGCTACGACCTGCACATCGTGGCCGGTGTGCCGTACAACAGTCCCGACCTTTATCTCAAGGCCATAAGGTGGTGTGGGGAGAATCTCGGCGTTCCGGTCTGGAACCGTGTCACGGCGACAAGCCGCAAGGATCTTCTGCTTGCCGATTATCTGATTGATGCCGAACCCGATGTCGACGGAGGAAATGACTTTATGGGCACTCTTGTCCATTTCGGTTCCGATGCGTTCAGGACCTGGGAGGATGTGCTGACCTATTTCTCGCGCCTCGGCGGACAGTAGGCCGTCAGCCTGGCCCGGTTGTCGGAAAAGGCCTGTCAGTCGGCCGGAAAGACGACTCCCGCCCCGCGACGCAGGTCGTCCATTATCTCGGCGGTCACCAGTGAAGTCTCCAGACTGTTGACGGAGGATTCCCTGCGCCCGCTTTCAAGCACATCGATGAATTCCCGGAACTCGCACAGGTACTCGTCGGCGTCCTGAGGCACTGAGATGTCCTCGGTCCGCGGCCCTGCCGCCCTTCCGGAAGTCGGGGCTCCGCGAAGCGTCAGCCCTACGCTTCTCGTGATGTGGATCTGGTCGAGGGTGAGAATCCCGCCGTCACAGGAAATCTCCGTGCAGAGCCTTGAATCGGCTATCTTTGAATATGTCACCGTGGCGTTCATCCCGGGATATTCAAAAAGCGCGCAGCCCTGAAGATCGACCGGTTTCATCTGCCCTCCGGCAGGCACCAGACAGGTCTTTATGTCGGCCCGTATGGATTCCGGTCTCCCGAATAGGCTGACCATAGGGTAGATCGGGTATATTCCTATGTCCATAAGCGCACCGCCCGAGCGGTCCGGGTTGAACGAACTCGGCAACTCGGACGCGTCTTCGCCCGCAATGATTCTCTTGAGAAGGTCGTATTTGGAGGAATACTGGCAGAAGGCGGCTGAATAGTGCCGCACTTTGCCGAGCGATTTCAGACGCTCTGCCGCCACCATGAAATTCGGGTTAAGCGTGGATATCATAGCCTCCATCAGCAGGACTCCGCTTTCTTTCGCCGCCGCCGCCATCTCCTTGACTTCCCGTGCGTTGGATGCCATAGGCTTTTCGCAAAGGACGTGCTTTCCACGGGTCAGGCACCGGATGGCGAGGTCGTGATGCGTGCTGTTGGGCGTACCGATGTAGACGGCGTCCAGGTCCGGGTCCGACGCCATCGCGCCGATGTCAGTGTAAACTTTCGGTATTCCGTGCCTTGCGGCGAACTCCCGGCCTTTCTCTTCCGTCCTTGAACAGACTGCGGCGGCTTCGAACCTCGGGTCCAGCACCGCTCCCTTCAGAACCCAGTCGCTTATGCGCCCTGTCCCGGCAATCCCGAATCGGATTCTTTTCATCATTTCAGCGCTCCGTTGATTTCCAGATAACTGGAAGCGTTGTCATAGACGACGTCTTTGTTGGACGTGTTGAGGCCAAGCACTTCGTAGCCGAGTTTTCTCAGTGTGGCCTTTGCCTTGTCATCCAGGCTCGGCTTGATCAGAATCAGGCCGCTTACCGCTTCCCCGAGTTTTCCGGCCGCCTTGACTGCGGCAGACGACGAAGTCGAGTCCGCAATGATGAACATTCTGTCCTTGTCGGCGAACTTCTCTTTGCTTATCTTTTTGACTATGAACTCAATGTCCTTTTCGTTCCCGTGGAAGGCGGTGACGTAGCCGATCACCCCGTCCGCCGACAGTTCCTGCATCAGGCTTTCAGGGTATGCCGTTTTGAGAGGTTCGTGGAAGTAGAGCAGGACTGGACGCTTCCCGAGCGAGTCCGGGTAGGAACCGTTCTCGTCGGCCGGTTTGACCACTTTTCCGAAAACCTTCGTGCCGCCATGGTAGAAACTGAGTTCTTCCATCACGACATTGCTGCCGCTTTCAGTCTTCACGTGTTCGCGCGGACCTTTGCCGCTGAACATCTTGAGTCCTACGATTCCCAGCAATGCAACCAGAACGGTTGTCACCAATGATACAATCAACCTTTTCATCTCTTATCAATGAATTTCGCACTGTCCGCAAAAATAGTTAATTTTGTAGGAATATGCGAAAGTTCGGCCACATATCACGAATGTCGGAGAGAAATCAGCTTCTTCTCCTCAGCCTGGTCGTAGGAATTGTCGTAGGTCTTGCGGCGGTTCTGCTCAAGACATTGATAATGCTTATCCAGAAGGGGTTGGACGAGGCTTTCGGCGATGTCCTCCAGGGTGCGTTCTACTATCTCCTGCTTCCCGGAGTCGGAATGCTGCTCGCCATGCTGTTCTGCAGGTATGTGATCCGCGACAACATCGGTCACGGAGTCACCAAGGCTCTTCAGGCCGTCTCCAGACACGAGTCGCGCATCAAGCCGCACAATATGTGGTCTTCGATCGCCGCCAGTTCGGTGACGATCGGTTTCGGCGGATCCGTGGGAGCCGAGGCCCCGATCGTCTACACGGGAGCGGCCATCGGGTCGAATCTAGCCAGGATAGCCGGCCTCTCTTACAGGAGCATGACCGTACTGCTGGGCTGCGGCGCGGCCGCCGCCGTCTCGGGCATATTCAAGGCACCTCTGGCGGGAGTGCTTTTCGTGCTGGAGATCCTGCTCTTCAACATCTCGATGACCTCGATGATGCCCCTGCTGCTCTCCACAGTCTCGGCGGCGATGGTTTCGTACATCTTCCTGGGCACTTCCACTCCTTTCGAGTGCACACTTACTCCGTTCGCTCTCAGAAATATTCCTTTCTATATAGTGCTCGGACTGTTCTGCGGACTCTGTTCCATCTACTTCATCCGCACGACGCTGACTCTTGAGGACAAGATCGGCAAGGTGAAGAACGTCTATCTTAAATGGGCTTTCTGCGCCGTGGGCCTGGGTGTGCTGATCTTCTTCTTCCCGCCGCTGTTCGGCGAAGGCTACGACTCCCTCGGAGTGCTTCTGAACGGGAAGGAATTTTCGCTTGACGGTCAGACTCCGCTTGCATTTCTGACCGACAGCAAATGGTCCGTTCCGCTGTTCTTCCTGCTTATCCTGCTTCTGAAGGTCTTCTCGATGACACTGACCAATGCCGGCGGGGGAGTGGGCGGAACTTTCGGTCCGACCCTTTTCGTGGGGGCGATTGCGGGTTTCGTGGTGGCCAGAACCTTGAACCTGATGTCCGGAAACGCTCCCGCGTCAGTCCCGGAGCAGAATTTCGTCCTCGTGGGAATGGCCGGGCTTATGGCCGGAGTGATGCAGGCCCCGATGACCGCCATCTTCCTTATCGCGGAAATCTCCGGAGGCTATGACCTCTTCCTGCCGCTGATCCTCACTTCCACCATTTCATTCGGGGTCACCAGGCTGGCGGAGAAATATTCCATCTACACCAAACGTATCGCCCAGAAGGGGGAACTCCTGACGCACGACAGCGACCAGGCGGTCCTCACCCTTCTCAAGGTCTCGGACGTCATCGAGACTGACTTCTCCACGGTGAAGATTGACGACACTCTGGGCAGGCTGGTGGAAGTGGTTTCCGAATCCACGAGGAACATATTCCCCGTGCTTGACTCGAAGGACCGTTTCCAGGGCTATGTTTCCCTTGAGATGATCCGGAAGGATATGTTCCGCACCGATGTCTATGAAACCAGGCACGTCTTCAACTATATGCGGAGCGCCGAGGAATATGTTTACGAGGACGAGAAGATGGATTCGGTGATGCGGAAGTTCGAGATGACTTCCGCCTGGAACCTTCCGGTGGTAAGGCACGACAGGACCTATGTCGGCTTTGTCTCCAAGTCCAAGATCTTTTCGGTGTACAGGGACGAACTGAAGGTGGTCTCCCAGGATTGACCCGCGCATGCGGCCGGATTTCAAGAAGTTCCCGATCGTTGAATAATGAAGTTGAATGAATATGAAGGCAATCTACATTGAACATATCTCACGTGTCCTCGGAGTCAAGGACTGGCAGGTTGAAAACTGCATCCAGCTTTTCGAGGAGGGCAGCACGATTCCTTTCATCAGCCGTTACCGCAAGGAGAAGACCGGAGGTCTCGACGATGTGGCCGTGGCTGAAATCAAGCATTGGAACGATGTCTTCTCCGAGATGGAGAAACGGAAGGCCGGCATCCTGTCCACCATAGAGGAACAGGGCAAGCTGACGGACGCGCTGCGGACTTCAATCGAGAACTGCGTGGTTTCCAGCGAACTTGAAGACCTTTACCTTCCTTACAGGCCCAAGCGCAGGACGCGGGCGTCGATGGCTAAGGAAAAGGGTCTGGAACCGCTGGCTGACAAGATGTGGAATGTCTCTGTGGCGGATCCTCAGGCCGAGGCCGGAAAGTTCGTCAACGAGAATGTGGCGTCGGCGGACGAGGCTCTGTCCGGAGCGAGGGACATCATCGCCGAGCGTCTTTCCGAGTCGGCTCCCGTGCGCGAGAGCCTCAGGCGCATATTCAGAACGCGCCGTGTCGAGGCAAAGGCGACAAAGGCCGCTTCAGGAAATCCCGAAGCCGCCAAATACCGCACCTATTTCAATTTCTCGATGCCTCTCCAGCGCATCCCGTCGCATAATCTTCTCGCCGTGCTCCGTGCCCAGAACGAAGGCTTCCTTTCCGTGAGCCTGGATGCCGATCCGGAAAAATGCGGCAACAAGATCTACTATGACTTCTGCCAGGAGCACCGTTATCCCGGAGCAAAGCTTGCGGAACAGATCCGTATGGCTGTGGACGATGCGTTCAAGCGTCTGCTGGAGCCGTCGCTGACCAACGAGATCCTGAAGGAGGCCAAGGAGAAGGCCGACAAGGAGTCCGTGGCCGTCTTCGGCGACAACCTTACCCAACTTCTGCTTTCTCCGCCTGTCGGACAGAAGCGGACGATGGCCATAGACCCGGGATTCCGCAACGGATGTAAGATAGTCTGCCTGGACGAGCGCGGGAGGCTCCTGCACCACGAGATAATATTCCCGCATCCTCCGCAGAACGAAAAAATCAAGTCGATAATGGCGGTTTCGTCGATGATCGATGAATATGCCGTCGAAGTGATAGCGATCGGCAACGGTACTGCATCGCGCGAGACTGAGGATTTCATCAAGCGCGTGGGCATTCCGGAAAACGTCAAGGTCTATACCGTCAGCGAGGATGGAGCCTCCATCTATTCCGCATCCGAAGTCGCCCGCAAGGAATTTCCTGACGAGGACGTGACCGTCAGGGGAGCGGTCTCAATCGGCCGCCGCCTTATGGATCCGCTGGCCGAACTCGTCAAGATCGACCCGAAGTCTCTGGGAGTGGGACAGTACCAGCACGACGTGGACCAGAACCTGCTGCGCGAGAAACTGGACAACACTGTCGTGATCTGCGTGAACAGCGTCGGGGTCAACCTCAACACGGCCAGCCCGTACCTGCTCAGCTACGTTTCCGGCATCGGTCCGGCCCTGGCTTCCAACATCATAGCCTACCGTGATTCCGTGGGCGGATTCTCTTCAAGGAAGCAGCTGAAGGAAGTTCCCAAGCTCGGGCCGAAAGCGTTCGAACAGTGCGCCGGCTTCCTGAGGATACACGGTGCGGAGAATCCGCTGGACAATTCCGCGGTACATCCGGAATGTTACCACATCGTTGACAGGATGGCCGCCGACCTGGGCGTCACGGCCAAGGAACTTGTCGGCAACGAAGAACTCATAGCCAGGATAAAGCCGGAGGCCTATGTCGAAGGGGATTTCGGTCTTCCTACGATCAACGACATCCTGAAGGAACTGTCCAAGCCGGGACGCGATCCGCGCCAGAGCGCTCAGGAATTCAGTTTCGCGGATGACATCCGCGAGATCGACGACCTGAAGCAGGGTATGGAACTGCCTGGCATCGTCACCAATGTAACGGCTTTCGGCGCTTTCGTGGACATAGGCATCCACGAGAACGGCCTGATCCACGTCTCCCAGATGCGCGGGCAGAAAGTGAAGCTCCACCAGAAGGTGAAGGTCAGTGTCCTGGATGTGGACCTTGACCGCAAGAGAATCTCCCTCCGCCTTCTGAAGGGCTAGGCTTTCGGCTCCACCTATCCGTTTGATGACAAATCGTTAATGAATATTTGAATATTATTTCGTTTTATAAGGGAAAATTGCTTATCTTTGCCAATCTGAAAGAAAATCGGTGGATTTTATGAACGGTTCAAAGAGTATCTGTGACAACGTGGTGGTGATTTATCTTGTCTCCGCCTTCGCGATAATCCTTTGGGGAATGTCCTACATCTGGAGCGACCGGCTGATCGCTCTTGATGTGCCGATATTCTACTTCGTGCCGATCAGAATCCTTGTCGCTGGCCTGATCCTGCTGATTTTCAATCTTCTGACGAAGCAGTTCAGGTGGATTGCCAGACAGGATGTCTGGAAATTCGCTCTGCTTGCCCTTTTTGAACCGCTGATCTACTTCCTTTGCGAGACCTACGGCATCAAGGAGACCGGCTCGCCGACGATCAGTTCGATGATCATAGCCTCCGTGCCGATCTTTTCGGTCGCCGCTGGTTATCTGTTCTTCAGGGAGCGCATATCAAGGCTCAACATCTTCGGCATCGCTATAACTCTGGGAGGCATCGCCCTTGTGATTCTCAAGCAGGGGGGCGAATGTTCGACGCCTGACAATTTTGTCCTGGGCCTGATTCTTCTGGCCATCGCGGTGTTCGCCGAAGTCGGGCACGCCTCGTTCACCAAACTGCTTTCCGATGGCTACAAGCCGCAGGTCATCGTGATGTACCAGTTCCTGCTGGGCACGGTCTATTTCCTGCCGTTCTTCTTCACCAAGGGAATCGAGAACTTCGACGCGAGACTTCTTTCCTGGGAGGTGATGAAGCCGATTCTCTGCCTGGCTCTGCTCTGCTCGAGCCTTGCGTTCTCGCTCTGGGCGATGACCATCAAGAAGCTCGGCGTGGCCAAATCCAGCGTCTTCCTTGCCACAATGTGCATCTCCACGGCCCTTGTCGCCGAAATCATCGGCAGGGAGCATCTCTGTCTGCTCCAGTGGCTTGGAGTCCTGGTCGCCGTCGTCGGCATAGTCCTTTCACAGCGCAGTCCGTCTGACTGCGGAAAATGAAAAAGCTTCGAAGCATAAGCCCCGAAGCCTTCTGAATCTATCTGAATCTGTCTGAATATCCCTTCTGATATTCCAGCCTTTCATCTACTCGAATTCAAGCCTCTGCCCGGCGGGCGCGTCAGCCACAAGCGCGCCGTCCTTCACCGCCAGCCTGCCGTTGAGGAAGACCATCTCCACCGCTCCTGTCAGCCGCAGTCCCAGATACGGCGACCACCCGCATTTGTAGGCGACATCTTTCAATGAATATGTCTTCGCCGGGTCCAGCACGACAAGGTCTGCGAAGTTGCCGGCCTTAAGCGCGCCGCGGTCCTTGATTCTGAATATCTCCGCAGGTTTCTCCGAAAATGCCGATGCTATCCTGGACGGTGTGATCAGGGCCTCCTCTTCCGGATTTCTGCCTTCGTTGTACATTCCGGCCACGGTCATCGTCACGGAGAGCGACTGCTGTACGGACGGGATGCCGGACGGACAGGTGAGATAAGGTCTGTCCTTCTCAGACGGAAGATGCGGGGCGTGGTCCGAGCCTATCGTGTCGATTATCCCTTTGGCAAGGCCCTTCCTCAAGGCCTCCCGGTCGGCGGCCGTCTTGACGGCAGGGTTGCATTTCACCTTGCCTTTCAAAGTTGTATAGTCCTCGTCGCTGAACCACAGATAGTTGGCTGAGGTCTCAGCGGTGATTCCAGGATTGTGGATCTTGGCCGCGCGGATCATCTCGACTTCCTCGGCCGTTGAAACGTGCAGGACGTGAAGCCTTGTTCCGTACCTAATCGCCATTGCCAGCGCTTTGGCAGTGCTGCGGATGCAGGCCTTCCGGCTGCGGACCAGCGGATGCTCGCTGAATGGCACATCGTCTCCGTACTTCGCCTTGGCCGCTTCCAGACCTTCCCGGACCAGACCTTCGTCCTCGCTGTGAATCAGGACTGGCTTGCCTTTGATTCTGAATATCTCCGCCAGCGCCTCGGGGGAGTCCACGAGCATATTCCCGGTCGAGGATCCCATAAAGACCTTGATTCCGGCGAACTCACGGGCCGTGCCGCCGCTGACATATTCATTGATCTCGCCGGCGTTGGAGTTGGTGGCTCCTATGTGGAAGCCGTAGTTGGCCCAGGCTCTTCCGGAAGCTCTGCGCAGCTTGTCTTCAAGGGCTTCCTTCGTGACGGTCGGGGGATTGGTGTTCGGCATGTCGATGAATGAGGTGACTCCGCCGAGCAGCGCCGCCTTTGATTCGCTTTCGATGTTGGCCTTGTGCTCTGCTCCCGGCTCCCTGAAATGCACGTGGGCATCGATTCCGCCCGCCATCAGGATTTTGCCGCCGAGGTCGATGACCTCCGCGTCAGGAACAGCCTGCAGAGCCTCGGAATCGGAGTCTGAACCGTCCGTGCGGTACCATATTCCCGAAATCCTTTCACCGTCAACGGCAAGGGCTCCCTTCTTTGAGGAAGCCCCCGTCACTATCGTAGCGTTCGCGAGTAAGATCATTTTTCGTGGAACTTTCTGAATCTCAGTTTGATGACGCCCCAGAAAGCCTCTCCGAAGATGCCGCCGCTCATCTTGGACGTGCCAAGTTTGCGGTTCACGAAGATGATCGGCACTTCGACGATTTTGAAGCCGAGTTTCCAGGCCGTGTATTTCATCTCTATCTGGAATCCGTAGCCCTTCATCCTGACGTCGTCCAGGTCGATGGTCTCCAGGGCTTTGCGGCTGTAGCACTTGAAGCCGGCCGTGCAGTCGTGGACTTTCATTCCGAGGACCGTCTTGACGTAGATTGAAGCGAAGTAGGACATCAGGATCCTGCCTATCGGCCAGTTGACGACGCTGATGCCGTCGCAGTAGCGTGAGCCGACGGCCACTCCGCCGCATTCCGAGCAGGCCTTGTAGAGCCTCGGAAGGTCTTCGGGGTTGTGCGAAAAGTCAGCGTCCATCTCGAAAACGTAGTCGTAGCCTTGTTCCAGGGCCCATCTGAAGCCTGTCAGATAGGCCGTTCCCAGCCCGAGCTTGCCCTGTCGTTCGATGATGAACAGCTTTCCGGCGAATTCGGCCTGAAGCCCTTTCACGATTGAGGCGGTGCCGTCCGGCGAACCGTCGTCGATGACCAGCACATTGTACTCTCCTTCAAGGCTGAACACCTTGCGGATGATGGCCTCGATGTTCTCCTTTTCGTTGTATGTCGGAATTATTACGACTTTCCTGTCCATTGTATTCCTTATTGTGTGTTCTTTATTGTTTTGCATTCATCATTTCCTTGACGGCGGCTTCAAGCTGCTTGTCCTCGCCCTTCAGGACGGACGCAGGGTCGTTGTCGACCTTGATGTCCGGTTCAATCTGGCTGTTCTCCAGGTACCTGCCCTCCTTAAGTCCGAAAGAGCCTACCTGAGGGATGCCGAATACCATTCCGTTGATCTGTGTCTCCCACCAGACGGCGGTCATCGTGCCCGGTACAGGCATTCCGATGAGCTTGCCGATGCCCAGGGCCCTGTAGGTGTAAGGGAATCCGCAGGCGTCCGAGTAGTTGTCCTCGCAGACAAGGACGCAGGAAGGTTTCCTCCACTTGCTGTACGGCTCGCTGCCGATGTACTGTCCCCTCGGGGTGAAACGGATATATTCCTTGCCGCTCAGGAAGGTGGCGAGATCATCGTGCAGCCATCCGCCGCCGTTGTGCCTTGTGTCAACCACGGCCGCATCCGCCGCCCTGTACTTTCCGAGAAGTTTTGAATATACCGTCCTGAAACTTGGCGAGTCCATTCCCTTGACGTGGGTGTAGCCTACCTTGCCTCCTGAAAGCTTGTCGGTCAGGTCTTCTCTCTGCTTGACCCAGCGCTGGTACAGAAGGGTGCTTTCCGAAGAGACCGGCTCGACGAAAAGTTCAACATCCTTGCCTCCCTTCCTGACGACTATCGCTGTTTTCTTGCCGACCTTGCCTCGCAGCAGCGGGAACCAGCTTTCGCCGGCCTTGATCTGCTGTCCGTCAATGGATTCAACGATGTCGCCGGCCTTGATCTCCGAATCGGCCAGGTTGAGCGGACCTCCTGTCAGGACCTCGGCGATCTTCAGGCCGTCGCCTTCGTAGTCATAGTCGTAGATGGCTCCGAGCCAGCCCAGGTTGAGCTTGCTGCGGAAATAGGCCCTCGCTCCGGTGTGCGAGCCGTTAAGTTCGCCCAGCATCTCGGACAGAAGGTCCTGGAAGTCGAAATTGTTGTTGATGTAAGGCATGAACTGCTCATAGTTCTTGCCGTAGCCCTCCCAATCGATGCCGTGGATCGCTGGGTCGTAGAACTTCTCGTTGACCTGCTTCCAGACGTGGCCGAAGATATATTCCCTCTCCGCCTTAGGCTTGAATTCGTAGTCTCCGGAGAATGAGATGGTGGACATCGCGCTGTTGGCGATGCCTATCTTAGTGATGGCTCCGCCCGAGAAGATGTAGAGGTTCTTGTCGTCGGCCGAAGGGATGAGGGAACCCATCACGCCTTTCTTCAGCACTTTGATGTCGCCTTTCTTGATGTCCATCACGCAGAGGTCCGTGCCTCTTTCAAGCCTTGTGGTGTAGAAGAGCTTCGTGCCGTCCTGGGTAAGATAGAAGTCTCCGAGCCTGCCTGAGGACCGTGTAAGACGCTTTGTCCTGAACTCCCTGCCGGTGAGGTCAAGCACCAGCTTCTCAGGCTTTTCAGCCTGCTTCACTGAGTCTTTCTTCTCCTTCTTCTCTTCCTTTTCTATCTTCTTCTCCGGCTTGTCTCCGTTCTCGAGGGCCTTGGCTATCTCTTCGTCCTCCTTGTCGCGGTAGAACCTGGTCATCTCCTTGCCGTCGAAGAACATTATGTAGATGTCGCTCTCGGCGCCCCAGCTTCCGTGGCTTCTGTAGCCGTCCTTGTCGGACTCCCAGGCCATCGCCTTGCCCTTGAGCGTCCATTGGAAGTTGCCGTCCGAGTAGCCGCTTTCCGTGAGGTTGGTGATTTCGCCGGTTTCGATGTCGACCAGAGCGACGTCGGAATTGTTCCAGCCTCCGTTGATCTGGTAGTTGCACAGAAGGTACTTGCTGTCAGGAGCCCACTCGAAACTCTGGTCTCCATCGGAGTAGGAGTAGTTGACTCCCTTGTGGAGGGATTTCTCCTTGCCGTCCTTGGTGGACTTTATCACCAGTTCGGTGCGGTCTCTGAGGAAGGCCACCCATTTTCCGTCAGGAGAAACGACCGGCTGGAAGCAGGTCTCGCCTTCCTTCGTCACCGGTTCTTCCCTGAACTTGGTGGCGTAGGTGAACAGCTTCTCGTTCTTGTCGGTCAGGACCGTCTTGTAGATGCCCCAGTGGCCGTTCCTTTCGGATGAATAGTAAAGCTCGCGTCCGTCCTTCGAGAAGCTGACGTTGCGCTCCTGCTCAGGGGTGTTCGTGATTCTCTTGGTAGTCTTGTACTCTGAAGAAGTCACGAACACGTCGCCTCTGATCACGACGGCGATTTCCTTTCCGTCAGGGGACACGGCCATCGAGGACGCTCCGGAAGAGAAGGTGAGGAATTCGACATCGTTCTCCGTGTCATCCTTGGCGACGGTGATCTCAAGTTTCTTCGGCTGCGCGCCTTCCTTCATAGTATAGAGGTCTCCGTTCCAGGAGAAGCAGAGCACTCCGCCGTTCGAAACGGAAAGGAATCTGACCGGATTCTTTGTGAATCTGGTGAGCTGCACCGGGGCGGCGGACTCTCCGGCCACGGCCTTGTAGACGTTGAACGTGCCGTCAGCCTCAGAGAGGTAGTAGTAGGTTTTTCCGTCGGCGGCGAAGACCGGGTTGCGGTCTTCCCCGTTGAAAGCCGTCAGTTTCGTGAACGAGCCGTCGCCCGTCACCCTGAACCTTTCGCCCTGCGCTCCGGCCGGTCTGTACAGCCAGATGTCCCTGGTCACTGAAGATGTATGATGCTTGCGGAGCGGGTCCTCATAGCCCTTGTAGTCTTCGTACAGGACTTCTCCCGCCGCATTCACGCTCATCGCCATCATCGGAAGCGAAGTCACGAGCTGCGGTCTGCCGCCCTTGAGGCTTACCTGCCAGATCTGCGGATTCCCGGGGAACCCGCCGTACAGGGCGTCCTGCTGTATGCTGGCCTGGAAAAGCACTCTCTCTCCGTCGATGACGCACAGCGGAGTCTCGCTGCCGGGATAGTCGGTGAGCCTTTTCGGCGACCCTCCCTCGGCGGATGTTATGAATATGTCTTTGGAACCTGCCCTGTAGGATGAGAAGACGATGCTCTTGCCGTCAGGCGTCCACATCGGGTCGGAGTCATAAGCCTCGTTCGCGGTGATCTGCAAGGCGCGTCCGCCTTCGATTCCTACAGTGAATATGTCCCCTTTGTAACAGAAGGCCACTTGCGTTCCGTCCGGAGACACTGCATTCTTTCTCAGCCATTTAGGCGTTTCCTGCGCCGTGACCGCCATCGCGGTGGCAAGTACGGCCGCAGCCAGTACCAAAGTCCTTTTTACCATCATATACGTGTGTTTTTATCCGGCCTTCACGGAAGGCGCTTCGTCTTGATGCGCTTCTGCCTTGCCGACAATCCAACAAATATATCAAATCTTTTCTTTATTTTTGTCAGTGCCAAGCACAATAACGCACATATTTATGAACAGGATAGATTGCTTTGTACCTTTCGTGAGCGACGGGCAGGTCTCAGTGACGGCCGCAAACCTCCGTTCCGAGTCTGAAACCGCAAGAGTGGAATTCATCGACGCCGGCATATTCAAAAGCACCGCCGCCGTCAAGAAGATCGCCGCCGTGGCCACCGCTCCCTACACGCTGATATATTCAAAGACCACGGACCTGAGTTTCGGCCGCTTCGCCCTCGAGCGCTTCCTCGCCATAGCTGAGGACACCGGCGCGGCGATGGTGTATGCCGACCATTTCAACGTCGCAGGCGGCAACCGCGTCCCTGCGCCGGTGATCGACTGCCAGCCCGGCTCCCTGCGCGACGATTTCGACTTCGGCTCGGTGACCATCTACCGCACGGCCGACCTGCGCGCCGCCGCCGCAAGGATGGACACCTCCTATGAATATGCCGGGCTTTATGACCTGCGGCTGAAGGTCTCGCAGAAGGGAAGCCTTGTCCACATCAATGAATATCTTTACTATGAGATCGAGACTGACACCCGCAAGTCCGGCGAGAAGCAGTTCGACTACGTTGACCCGAAGAACCGTGCCGTGCAGATCGAGATGGAAAAGGCCTGCACTCAGCATCTTAAGGACATCGGCGGCTATCTTGAGCCTGAGTTCAGGCACATGGAGTTCGATGACGATTCCTTTGAGTATGAGGCGTCTGTGGTCATCCCGTGCAAGAACAGAGTCCGCACCATAGGCGACGCTCTCGCCTCGGCCCTCGGCCAAAAGACTCCTTTCAAATACAATGTGATTGTGGTCGATGACAACTCGACCGACGGCACCGTCGATGTCATCAAGAGCTTCCTCGGCGACCCGAAACTGATCTACATCGCGCAGGACACATCCTATCACGCAATAGGCGGCAACTGGAACGCCGCCATCCACCATCCTTCCTGCGGCAAGTTCGCACTCCAGCTGGACTCCGACGATGTCTATTCCGACGAGAATACCGTCCGGAAGTTCGTTGAAGCGTTCTACGAGCAGAACTGTGCGATGGTGGTGGGCACCTACAGGATGACAAACTTCCAGATGGAGACACTGCCTCCCGGCATCATAGACCATCGTGAATGGACTCCGGAAAACGGCCGCAACAACGCCCTGCGCATAAACGGCCTGGGCGCTCCGCGCGGGTTCTATGTCCCGATGCTCCGTCAGATAAACTTCCCGACTACCAAATATGGCGAGGATTATGCCGTTGGCCTTCGTGTCAGCAGGGAGTACCAGATCGGCAGAATCTATGACGTCCTCTATAATTGCCGCCGATGGGAGGGAAATTCCGATGCCGCCCTAGAAATTGACAAAGTCAACGCTAACAACCTGTATAAGGATAGAATACGTACTTGGGAGCTGCAGGCGAGAATCAGGATGAACAAAAAAGATTGAAAAATTTTCTCAAAAAAATTTGCAGGTTTAAAAATAATGCCTACCTTTGCAATCCCGTTCGGAACGAAACCGGATGGGATTTTTAAGAGACTCGCTTTAGAGTCCTTGAAAATTTGACACGATCATTGAAAAGGTTGAAGGAAGTACAACGAAAAGTACCGAGAACG
>CAVCDF010000139.1:0-7230 GCA_963600795.1 Anaerotignum sp.
ACGCTGATCTGGGCGATCACTATGCGGGCCGATTCGACGGCCGGCTGGGCCAGGTCTGCGGAAATGTTGTAGCTGCAGTAGCCGTTCTCATCCGGAAGCGAACAGTTGATGCACGCCACGTCCACCGGAATCTCGCCCCGGCGCAGCAGCGACGGAAGTTCACCGAGGAATCCTGGAATAAGGCTGCCGTAGCCGTCGGCCACGTACTGCCTCTGGTCGGCGCAGAGGAAAAGGCTGTTCACGAAGAACGCGTCCTTGTACTCCGGCTTGCAGAACGGAGCGGGACCTTTCGTCACGTTGAACCCTGAAAGAATCTTGACGTCACGAAGTTCCGAGGCTCTGCGCGCAAGCGCGGCCTGAAGGATGACCGGAACCGCCGTGCTTCCCTGGAAGAAAACCCAGTCACCGGATCTGACGAGACCCATAGCCTCGTCGGCGCTCATTGTTCTCATACGGTAATGTCCTCTTCGGTAATATCTTCAGTAATAGTTCTGTCCTTTAATTTCTCGAAAGGCGCCGACTGCAGGCCCACGAAAAGCCCCAGCCTTTCGTCAAGCAGACGGAAGTCCTCGTCGGTGTTCAGCATCGAGACGCAGACGCGGAGGCCTTCGCAACAGCTTCTGGCGGCCGTCAGCGTGATGGCGCAGATTCCGCAGCGCAACAGTCCGGTCAGCAGGCTCGCACCGTCCATACATCCGTAGCCGACAGTGTAGAAGAAGCCGTCGCTGACGTCCGTGTCTTTGTCCTTGTCATAGACAAGACGGAAGCCGTGCCTTTTGAATATTTCCTTGGACCTTGCAGCCCTGACTGCATATTCATTCATCCGGCCCACAAAGTCATATTTACCGTCGGCGGAAGCTCCGAGCATCTTCGCGAAGGCGTGCTGCGCCGAGTTCGAGCAGCCGGAAGAATTAACGTAGAGGTAGGTCAGCGTGAAATTGTCCCCGAAACGGCCGAGACCGTATCGCTCCCTGAGCGACGGATATTCACGCGCATACAGTTTGTCGGAAATCGCGGCCAAGGCAATCCTCTCACCGGCATAGCTGAATATCTTGGACGCGGAAATCATCAGCACGTAATTGTCGGTGTAACGCCCAACGGTCGGCTGATAAGGAGGCCTGAACGGCACGGAACGGTCCTGGCGGAAGTCCATGCACAGGTAGGCCATGTCCTCAAGCGCGATCACATCGTACTTCGTGCAGAGTTCTCCGAGGCTTTTCAGTTCATCCTCGTCGAGGCAGACCCAGGACGGGTTGTTCGGATTGGAATAGACGACTGCCGAAACCTTGCCGTCGCGGAAAAGGTCTTCCATCCTGTCTCTGAACCTGTCCCCGCGGCAGTCGTGAAGGTCGAGCGACCTGGTCTTGAGTCCGAGCACCCTGGCCTGAACGAAATGCGACGGGAAACCCGGATGGAGATAGACGACAGTGTCCTTCTCCGGATTCATCTGGGAACATTCAAGCAGCAGATTGTAGCAGCCCTGCATTGAGCCTACGGTCGGAACGATGCCCGCCGGGGCTATGTCGATTCCGATGAAAGCCTTGATGAAGCGGGAAGCGTTCTCCTTCAGTTCAGCTATGCCGCAGGCAGGAGGATAGACGGAAGCGACACCGTCGTCAAGAGCCTTCTTCTGAGCCTCGATTCCTATTCCGCAGGCCTCGAGGCCGGGGATTCCGAACTCAAGATGGACAAACTTCTCTCCGGTGATCTTTTCCAGTTCATTGGACACGTTCACGCATTGCCTGATGGTCGTGCGGCTGATGTCCGCGATGTCGAGCTTTCCCAGGACGGCATTCAAAGTGTCGAGAGGTATCGGTTTCATATCACGAATCGATTTGATGCCTCCAGACCGGCGTTGAACGCCTCGATGTTCGCATCCACAACCTTCTCTCCCTTCCGGGCGAAGACATTGGCTATCCCTTCTCTGAGCTTTTCAGGATCGAGGATTTCCATCACGCGGGCGGCGGCGCCAAGCAGCACCATATTGGAGCTGCGCGGCGATCCGGTGCTTCTGGCTATCTCGTCGCAATCGACTGTGATGACATTGCCGATCCTGCCGAGTTCAGTCCGTATCGCTTCCTCGGCGGGATAGTCCGGGATGTTGACGAAAGGCGTAGAATTCGTGACTATCCAGCCGTTCGCGGAAAGCCACGGCAGATAGCGCAGGGCTTCCATCGGTTCAAGGGACAGGATAAGGTCGCACTCCCCTTTCGGAATCAGGTCGCTCCAGATTCTTTCCGTGCTGATGCGCAGATTGCTCTGGACATCGCCGCCGCGCTGGCTCATTCCGTGTACTTCCGCCTGTTTGAGCTGGAGGTTCTGGTCAAGCGCGGCCCGGCCTATTACTGTGGCTATGGAGAGGATGCCCTGTCCTCCCACGCCGGAAAGTATTATGTCTTTCTTTTTCATTTCGATTGTCACTTTTTGGCGGCAGCGTGACGCTTGGCCGTCTGAATGCATTCCCTGCGGCAGATTATGACGGAGACGCCGCTGTAGTTGATTTCCTCCTCGATCGTCTTCTCCATTTCCGGATAGTTCTTCGGAAGCGGTACGATCGTCCTTATGTGTTCCGGTTCCACGCCGAGTCCCCTGCAGATTTCCTCAATTCTGCCGGTACCCGCCGAATCCTGTCCGCCCGTCATTCCGGTGGTGAGATTGTCGGAGATGCAGACAGTCACGCTCGCCCCGGCGTTGACGCAGTCCAGAAGACCGGTCATTCCGCTGTGGGTGAAGGTGGAGTCGCCTATCACCGCAACCGAAGGCCAGACGCCTGAATTCGCGGCGCCCAGGGCCATCGTCACCGACGCCCCCATCTCGACGCAGGTCTGGAAGGAGCGTAGCGGAGGCATATAGCCAAGAGTGTAGCAGCCGATGTCACTGAACACTCGGGCAGTAGGAGCATATTCCTTAAGCACTGCATTAAGTGCGGTGTAGAAGTCGCGGTGACCGCATCCCTGGCAGAGAGCGGGAGGGCGCGGGACTGCAACTTCCGACTTTGAATATGTTTCCGCTCCGGGCAGCCCGAGCGCCTTGCGCACGATGTCCGGATTCAGTTCGCCGGTGCGCGGCAAGGTCCCGTCAAGGCGGCCCTTTATGACCGGCCGGCCGGGTGCAGTCTCATCGTAGAGAAGTCCCCTGAGGCGTTCCTCGATCAGCGGCTGCCCTTCCTCGAGCACGAGAAGTTCAGAGCATTTTGCGGCGAGTTCCCTCGCCTGCCTCTTCGGGAACGGGTAGCGGCTGACTTTAAGCACAGGGAAAGGGCAGCCTTCCGGATAATTCTCCATAAGATAATTGTAGGCTATTCCGCAGGCTATTACACCCGTCTTCGCATCAGCGCCTCCGGACAGGCAGTTGTCCGCCGAGTCCTCGGAGTCCTTGCCGAAGGCCAGCACGTCGCCGGCCAGTTCCAGGATGCGCTTCTTCGCGTTGACCGGCAGCGTGACCCAGTTCCTCTCGTGTTCCTCGTCCGGGAACGCAACCCTGTTCTCTTCCCTCACATCACCGGTCTTCACGACGGCCCTGGAATGCGCCATCCTCGTCGTCAGACGCATCAGGACGGGAATATGTCTGGACTCGGAATAGTCGAAGGCCTCGCGGACCATGTCGTAGGCCTCCTGCTGGCTCGACGGCTCGAAGCAAGGCATCATCGCGAAATCCGCATAGAACCTGGAATCCTGCTCATTCTGTGAAGAATGCTGGGACGGGTCATCGCAGGCGACGACCACAAGCCCTCCGTTGGCTCCGGTCACTGCGGAATTGATGAATGCATCGGCGCAGACGTTCATCCCGACGTGCTTCATGCACACAAGGGCGCGCTTACCTGAATATGACACTCCAAGAGCGGCCTCCATTGCGGTCTTCTCGTTGGACGACCAGTCGCAGTGGATTCCCCGCTCCTTTGTGAGGGGATGCGACTGGATGTACTCGGTGATTTCGGTGGAAGGAGTGCCCGGATAGGCATAGACTCCCGACAACCCGGCGTGAAGCGCGCCAAGAGCTACGGCCTCGTCACCCAGAAGGAGAAATTTGTCAGCCATAAATACTATCGGTTTACTGTTTTCGTGTTATTGTGCTGTTCATCTTGCTGTCGGACAACGTTTCCGTTCCGCAGACCGGCGGCCGGGCCGCCGCCCGGGAGACGCAATGGTGCAAAAAAATCTGCAGACGCATCGGCCCGACACGTCTGCAAGTTACAAAAAATATTAAAAAATCAAAAATTTCTTCCGGTTTTCAATCCGATTCAGTCATTCCGCTATCAAATCGTCAGCCGAATTCAGCGTTCCGGTTCATTTTAACATTCAGCCATCTATTTTCCGTTCTTTATTCTGACGGTGTGCGTGCCGGGAGCAAGCACCATAGGCTTGCCGCTGGCTGCGGTGACTGTGGCGGAGGTGCCTTCAGGCACGGTGACTGTCAGTGAAGCGGTGGCGGACCGGGAAGACTTGCGGCTGAGGGAGACGCTGATCTTGCCGTAAAGGGTCTCGACGGAGGCTGACGCGCTCTTCAGCGGACCCATCTGCGGACGGACGGCGAAAGTCCTGAAGCCCGGAGCCGTCGGAGCGATTCCGCAGACTTTCTGGCCGAGAAGGATGATGTTGGCACCCGACCAGGCGTGGTTGCTGGAATTCGTCCAGTCCCAATGCTCGTAGAGAGTCGAACTCCGCCCGTCCATTACCCTCGCCATATTCCTTTTCATCCTTTCGATGGCTGCGTCCGATTCTCCGGCCGCGAAGAGAGCCTCGACCATATACTTCTCCATGTAGGTGGAGGCGAGGTTCGTGGTCTTGAGGATCTCCACAAGAGCCGGGTACTTGTCCTGCGAGGCGATGCCGGAAAGGATCGCCATAGCCTGCGCCCTGTCGTCCGTCGGACCTTCGTAGGAAGGATGCCTGTAGCCCTCGCCGGTCCAGCAAATCCGGTTGTAGGATTCCTTCAGGCGGTCCATCGCAGATTCAATCATCTCAACGTCTTCCGTTTTGCCGAGCATACGGGCGAAATCCAGTTCACCCTTGAGGGCGAGCTGGTAGAGGCAAGGCATGAGGGCGTACTTGTCCACTGGGCTGCCGGAATCCGGCCAGTCCCAGTCGCCGGTGCGGTAGACAGGGATTCCGTCCTGGTCCAGTTTCCAGACCTCGTGCAGGTACCTTTTCATCCTGTCGTAGACGACCGGCACGAAGGAACTGTCGGCGGAATAGAAGTACTGCGTCCTGAAGCCGTACCAGCCGACGGAAGCGAGCATCTGCGACGGAAGTTCCGACGAATAGTTCATCGCCGGCATCGGAGCGGAGATCACTCCGTTCGCCCTCTGCCAGTTCATCAGCTCGTGTATGCCCTTCGCGGCCAGTTTCCAGGAAGACGGAGACAGGGCGTAGAAAGCCATTCCGAGTTCGTTGACCTCGTCGCCCCACCACTGGGCGCGTTCCCTGTCCGGACAGTCCATATAGGTGTCGCGCATACAGACGTAAAGAGTGCGGACGGCCTTGCGCCAATATTCATTTAAGAAAGGGTCGTCACATTCGAACGAGCCGGAGAATTCCGTGAAGTAACCGGTCTCACGGTACTTTACGCCAAGTACTTCCACATCGCTCGGCACGATGTAGAACATCTTGTCGCCGTTGAGCCAGCCCAGGCTTTCATATTCCTGGACCCCGTCCTTCGTGACGTACTCGGCGCGGAGGCTGAGGGTCTTGTCGCGACCGACCCTGTAGTGGTCCGTCAGCATCTGGATCGTCCGACCGGCAGGAGCTTTCACCTTCAGGTACGGGGTGACCTGGGCGTTGTACGGAAGGGCGCAGACGAGGGTGTCGCCGCTTCGGGTGACGCTTTCATATTCCTTCATCCCGTAGTCCTTCCACATAGGAATCGGGCGCTCGGCGAGCTTTCCGAACGGTGGTTCTCCCACTGTCACAGGGAGTTCCATCGCCCTGCCGAGCCATTGCTTCTCGTCCCGCCAGTTCTTTTTGAAGTCCTTCCTCGCGTCGAACCTCAGGTTGCTTTCCGGAAGGCGGTAGTTCGGTTCGGGAGCGCCAGCCGTGCCGTAGGCGTGGAAGACGGAGGCCTGCCAGGTCTTGTCGGAGAGAATCTCCAGCCCCGGAGCCTGCGCGTCGAACAGGAAGCCCGCGGTGCCGCTGTCGGCGTGACTGAAGCCGTTGAGGCCGAAATGCCAGACAAGCGCGGCGACGCAGTTGTGGCCCGGACGCAGGTAAGGAGCGATGTCGATCTCGTCGTAGTAGGAGTCTCCCGGCGCCGGGCCTCGTTTCAGCCCGCCCTCGAAGACCACCAGCGAGTCGTTGATCCAGAGCCAGTACTTGGTGTCGGCGGCGATGCGCGTCGGCACGGACTGCGGCACGGAAGCCACCTCGAAGCCCTTGCGGAAGGCCAGCCAGACATTGCTGCCGCTCCGGCACTCCTGCTTGCTGATCCATTTTCCCTTCCAGGCCCTCCCGCTTTTCTCTGAATATGCCTGCTCCGCCCGTCCGGAGTTCTCTCCGCCTGCGGTCACGGCGGCCCCGGCGGCTACTGTTGTTCCGGTTGCCTCGGCTGCTCCGGTGACCAGCATCATCGCCGCCACCGCGGCTGCCCATCTGAATTTATGCATAATGGTTTATGAATATTTTTCTATCTGTTTTCTATGAATGTTCCGATCTGGTTTTCAGTGATCTGCCGGAATGGTTCTCAGGAATATTCCTGCAGGCGGCCCCCGTTACAGAAACCGCCCCGTGACGCTTTCCTTGCAGGCCCGGATACGCTCCGGAGAACCTGTGGCCACAATGCGTCCTCCCTCGTCGCCCCCTCCAGGCCCCATGTCGATGATGTGGTCGGCGGCCCGGATGACATCCAGGTCGTGCTCGATCACGACGACTGTCGCCCCGTGCTCCACAAGGCTGCGGAACACCCTCAGAAGCGTCAGGACATCGGACGGATGCAGCCCGATGGTCGGTTCGTCGAACACGAAGAGCGAGTCCGCCTGCCCCCGGCCCATCTCGCTGGCCAGTTTGAGCCGCTGGGCCTCTCCGCCGGACAGGCTCGGGGTCTCCTCACCGAGCGTCAGGTAGCCGAGTCCGAGGTCACGCAAGACTCTCAGCCGCTGGCTCACCAGTTTGAGGTCTGCGCAGGCGTCGAGCGCTGAGTTGACGTCCATAGCCATCAGTTCGGGCAGTGAGTGGAACTCACCGGCGGCGTTCTCCCGCCTGACCGTCCCGGCCAGCCTTGAGTACCTTGACCCCCTGC
>CAVCDF010000140.1:0-27061 GCA_963600795.1 Anaerotignum sp.
GAGACCGATCTTGATTTCCTCGATGTAGGAAGCGAGAAGTGCGAGGGCGGTGAGAGCGGCGGAACCGATTGCGAAGCCTTTTCCGGTCGCTGCCGTAGTATTGCCCAGCGCATCGAGAGTGTCGGTGCGGCGGCGTACCTCAGGATCGAGTTCACTCATCTGCGCATTGCCGCCTGCATTGTCGGCGATAGGACCGTAGGCATCGGTCGCAAGAGTTATTCCGAGTGTCGACAACATTCCGACGGCCGCGATGCTGATGCCGTAGAGACCGTTGCTGATGCTGGCCGGATCGAACGTGAATCCTGTCGCGCAAAGATAGGACACAAGAATTGCCACAACGATGGTGACAACCGGGATGCAGGTCGAAATCATTCCCAGTCCGATACCGTTGATAATTACGGTTGCCGGTCCAGTCTGCGAACTCTCGGCAAGCTTCTGCGTCGGCTTGTAGGAATGCGACGTGTAATATTCGGTGGCCTTGCCTATGATGACTCCCGAGAGCAGACCTGCTATCACGGAGAGACTCAACTGCCACCAGTTTTCAAAGCCGAGCACACGGAACACGACGAAGGTGAGAATCGCGATGAGGACGGCGCTGAGGTTGGTGCCGACGCTCAGAGACTTGAGAAGCTGTTGGAGACCGGCGCCCTCCTTTGTACGGACGGCGTATATTCCTAAAATGGAAAGAACGACTCCTATGGCGGCTATCATCATTGGTGCCAGGATCGCCCGCATCTGAGCATCGACATCCCCGAAGAACGCTGAAGCGCCGAGCGCCATCGTCGCCAGGACGGAGCCGCAGTATGACTCGTAAAGGTCGGCGCCCATTCCGGCAACGTCACCCACGTTGTCACCAACATTGTCGGCGATGGTCGCAGGGTTTCTCGGATCGTCTTCAGGAATATCCTGCTCCACCTTTCCGACTATGTCGGCTCCGACATCGGCCGCCTTGGTATAGATGCCTCCGCCGACTCTGGCGAACAGAGCCTGTGTCGAAGCTCCCATACCGAAGGTGAGCATCGTGGTGGTGATCACCACGAGAGTCTGCGACTCGGTGGCTTCTTCAATGAAGGCATTGAGCACTATCCACCAGATCGATATGTCAAGCAGGCCGAGGCCGACGACGGTAAGACCCATCACGGCTCCGGAACGGAAAGCAAGCTTGAGGCCTGCATTAAGAGATTTGCTGACTGCATTGGCAGTCCTGGCAGAAGCATAGGTTGCGGTTCTCATACCGATGTAGCCGGCAAGGGCAGAGAAGAAACCGCCGGTCAGAAAAGCGAACGGAACCCATTTGTTCTGCACGCCGAAGCCGAAAGCCAGAATGCTGAAGAATACGGCAAGGATGACAAAGACTATCCCGACAACCTTGTACTGCTGTTTAAGGTAAGCCATTGCACCTTCCCGGACATACTGAGCAATCTCTCTCATCGTCGGTGTGCCTTCATCCTCTTTTTTCATGCTGTGGTAGAACACCCACGCAAAGAACAGGGCTATAACGGAAGCCGCTGGAACGAAATAGAACAGATAGTTCATAAATGGTTATGCTATAACGATTTAATATTTATTCATCAAAAAAAAAGGTTACTTAAACCTTCTCGGACTGACAAATATAACGAATTAGTTTGAAATATTAAACTTTTTTATGAAACGTTTATTAAATTAATCGCCCCGCGGAACAGGAAGAAAAAAAGGGACGGCTGAAACTCGTTTCAGTCATCCCCTTTCCCTTTTATCAACAGATGTCCTTCCTACGGACTATTCAGCCTTATCTTCCTCCTTAGGAGCCTCCGCTGCCGGAGCTTCTTCCTTAGGAGCATCTGACTTCTTGCGGCTGCGGCGGGTAGTCTTCTTCTCTTCCTTCTTTACGGAAGCGAGAGCAGCCTCGTTGAAGTCAACGAATTCGATGATAGCCATATCAGCACCGTCGCCCTGACGGAAACCGGTGTGCAGAACGCGGGTGTATCCGCCCGGACGGTCCGCAATCTTCGGAGCGATCACACCGAAGAGTTCCTTGATGGCTTCCTTCTTCTTGAGGTAGCTGAACACGGTTCTGCGAGAGTGAGTCGTGTCCTCCTTGCTCTTTGTGACAAGCGGCTCGACATAAGACTTGAGGGCCTTGGCCTTCGCGACAGTCGTAGTAATCCTCTTGTGCATAATCAAGGAAACCGCCATATTGGACATCAACGCCTTACGGTGGCTGGCCTTACGGCCAAGATGGTTTATTGCTTTATTGTGCCTCATTTCTAAACGATCTTTTTCTTGGGTTCAATATTAAATTTTCTAACGTCCATCCCAAACTGGAGCTTCATCTTCTCTACAAGCTGGTCGATTTCGTTGAGAGACTTCTTTCCGAAATTCCTGAACTTCATCAGTTCATTCCTTGAATAGGAAACAAGGTCAGCGAATGTGTCGATGTCTGCGGCTTTCAGACAGTTGTAGGCTCTCACGGAGAGACCCATATCTGAAAGTTTGGTAAGGAGAAGATGCCTCATCCTGAGGCTTTCCTCGTCAAGTTCCTTGGAGTCGGTCTCGACAGTGCTTTCAATCGAGATCTTCTTGTCGTCTGTGAAGAGCTTGAAGTGGTAGATCAGAATATTGGCCGCCTCCTGAAGCGCGATGTTCGGAGAGATGGAGCCGTCAGTGATTATCTCAAGGTTGAGCTTCTCGTAGTCGGTCTTCTGCTCCACACGCCAAGGCTCGACAGTCCAGTTGACCTTCCTGATCGGAGTGTAAACGGCGTCGACAAGGATGGTCCCGATCGGCGTGTTCTCCTCCCTCATCTCCTCGGCCGGAACAAAGCCGCGGCCCTTGGTGATGGTCAGGGAAATCTCAAGCGTCACTGATGGTTCAAGCGAGCAGATGTGCAGCTCAGGGTTCAACACCTTGAAAGAAGACAATCCCTTAGAAATATCCTCTGCGGTAAACTCATTTTTGCCGCTAATCACTATGTTTGCCACCTCGGAGTCGACAGTGTCCACCATCCTCTTGAACCTCACTTGCTTGAGGTTGAGGATGATGTCCTGCATCCCTTCGATTACGCCAGGAATGGTAGCGAACTCGTGGTCAACGCCAGAGATCTTTACCTGACTGATGGCAAAACCTTCCAGAGAGGCGAGAAGAATGCGGCGGAGAGCATTGCCGATGGTCTGGCCGTATCCAGGCTCGAGAGGTCTGAATTCGAAGCGGCCGACTGTATCGGTGCCTTCAAGCATTATCACCTTGTCCGGTTTCTGAAATGCCAAGATTGCCATATTGTTTCTTTTTGGGTGTTTACGTTACTTAGAGTACAGGTCAACTATGAGCTGCTCATTGATGTTTTCAGGGATGTCCGTTCTTGCAGGAATATTCAGGAACTTGCCTGAAAGTGCCTTGCCGTCGAACTCGATCCAAGAATATTTGCTGGCGGAAGCCACGCTTTTCTGGATAACCTCAAGGCTCTTGGAACGCTCCCTTACAGCGACTACGTCACCTGCCTTGACCTGAACGGAAGGAATGTTGCAGACACTTCCGTTGAGGGTGATGTGAGCGTGGCTCACAAGCTGCCTTGCGGCGGCTCTGGTAGGGGCGATGCCCATTCTGTAAACGACGTTGTCAAGCCTTGACTCAAGCAGGAAGAGAAGGTTCTCACCCTTCTGGCCTTCCATACGGGAAGCCTTGAGGTAAGTGTTGTGGAACTGCTTCTCGAGAAGGCCGTACATATATCTTACCTTCTGCTTTTCCTTGAGCTGGATACCGTATTCGCGCTGCTTCTTGCGCTTTGCCGCCAGACCGTGCTGTCCCGGAGGATAATTTCTCTTCTCGAAATCCTTGTCGCTTCCGAATATCGGCTCGCCGAACTTGCGGGCAATCTTAGTTGTAGGACCAGTATATCTTGCCATAGTAATTTTGTTTTAATTAAGATTAGACTTTACGACGGCCCTTTGGTCTGCATCCGTTGTGAGGCATCGGGGTGACGTCAACGATTTCAGTGACGACGATACCTGCATTATTGATGGTTCTGATCGCAGATTCGCGGCCGGCGCCCGGACCCTTGACGAAGACTTTCACCTTGCGCAGACCTGCATCATAAGCGGTCTTGGCAGCATCTTCAGCAGCGACCTGAGCAGCATAAGGAGTGTTCTTCTTGGAACCCCTGAAACCGCTCTTGCCGGCAGAAGACCAGCTGATCACCTGACCCTGGTTGTTCGTCAGGGAAACGATCACGTTGTTGAAGGTTGAAGAGATGTGTGCCTGACCGGCGGCCTCAACCTTGACAACTCTCTTTGATGATGTTGTTTTCTTTGCCATGATTCATCTGATTTTACTTGGTCGCCTTCTTCTTGTTGGCAACGGTCTTCTTCTTTCCCTTTCTGGTGCGGGCATTGTTCTTTGTGCTCTGACCGCGTACAGGGAGGCCAATACGATGGCGGATGCCTCTGTAGCAACCGATATCCATCAGTCGCTTGATGTTCATCTGGACGGAGGAACGGAGTTCACCCTCAATCTTGTACTCCTCGGTAATGAGGGTACGGATGGCGGCTACCTGGTCGTCGTTCCAATCACCGACCTTGATGTCGTAATCGATACCGCACTTGCTGAGGATTTCCTTAGCGGAGCTGCGGCCGATACCGTAGATGTAGGTAAGACCTATCTCACCTCTTTTGTTGTTCGGTAAATCAACACCGGCTATTCTTGCCATAATTTATCTATAACTTTTATTTGTTTTACAAACAGCTGTTATCCCTGACGCATCTTGAACTTAGGGTTCTTCTTGCAGATGACATAAAGACGGCCTTTGCGTCTGACGATCTTGCAATCTTCGCTGCGCTTCTTGATGGATGTTTTGACTTTCATATCGTGATTATTTTTTATTTGTACCTGAAAGATATTCTTCCCTTGGTCAAATCGTAAGGTGAAATTTCAACCCTCACCTTGTCTCCAAGGAGGATGTGGATGAAATTCATTCTCATCTTGCCGGAGATGTTGCAGAGAAGGACGTGGCCGTTCTCAAGCTCCACCTTGAACATTGCATTTGGAAGAGTCTCGATCACCTTGCCGTCTTGCTCTATCGCTACTTGTTTGGACATTGAAAAAACACTTTAAATTTTACCGGTAACTCCTTCAATATAATCAAAAGTTGACAGTTGCTCAGCCTTGCCTTTCCGGACAACAACCGTAAGCTCGAAATGAGCCGCATTCCTGTGGTCCGAAGTGTGTACAGCCCAACCATTTCTGGCCACATACACTCCTCTTCCTCCTGAATTGATCATCGGCTCTATGCAGATGACCATTCCGTCCACAAGCCTGCACCCGTGACCCGGACGTCCGTAGTTCGGAACTCCCGGAGCCTCGTGCATCTCCTTTCCGAGTCCGTGACCTTCAAGTTCACGCACTACGGAAAAGCCGAATGACTCAGCATACGACTGCACCGCGTGTCCGATGTCGCCGGTCCTGTTTCCTACGACCGCGGCCTCTATGCCCTTGTAGAGCGAAGCCTTGGTGACGTCAAGAAGCTTGCGGGTGGCGGCATCCACTTCCCCTACCGGGAAAGTGTATGCCGAATCCCCGTTGTAGCCTTTGTACAGGGTTCCGATGTCAGCCGTCACTATGTCGCCTTCCTTGAGGACATAGTCCGAAGGGAAGCCGTGGACGACCACATCGTTGACCGACGTGCATATCGCTGCTGGAAAACCTTCAAAACCGAGGAAGCTTGGAATCGCACCGTTGTCGCGTATGAAAGTCTCGGCCACCTCATTCAACTTCGCAGTTGTCACACCCGGGGCGACCGCTTTGCCGACTTCCGCCAACGTCTTGGAGACGATTATGGCATTCTCGCGCAGCAGCTCGATTTCTTCTTCTGTCTTGGGCTTAACCATCAATCCTGACTATCAAAATTACATACCTGAACGACCGCTGATGCGTCCGGTCTTCATCAGACCGTCATAGTGACGCATAAGAAGGTAGCTCTCAATCTGCTGGAGCGTGTCAAGGACAACTCCGACAAGAATCAGCAGCGAAGTGCCGCCGTAGAAGCTTGCGAACTGGTCCTGAACACCCATTATCCTTGCGAAGGCAGGGAGTATGGCTATGATGGCGAGGAAAATGGATCCTGGCAGCGTAACCTTGGACATTATGGAGTCAAGGTAGTTGACAGTAGCCTTTCCCGGCTTCACGCCTGGAATGAATCCGCCGTTCTTCTTCATGTCTTCAGCCATCATCGTAGGATTGACGGTAACGGCAGTGTAGAAGTAGGTGAAGATTACGACGAGGAAACCGAATATCAAGTTGTACCAGAATCCGGTATAATTTCCGAGTGTCGCCGCGAGTCCTCTGGTCGCGTCAAAGCGGGAGAACAGAAGCGGGAACAGCATCAGTGCCTGGGCGAAGATGATAGGCATAACGCCAGCCGCATTGATCTTCAGAGGAATGTACTGGCGGACTCCGCCGTACTGTCTGTTGCCGACAATTCTCTTGGCATACTGTACAGGAACCTTCCTGACAGCCTGCACAAGGGCGATGGTGGCAACGATGACAAGGAACCAGAAGATAAGCTCGACGATGAGGGCGATAGGACCGCCGCCGGAGGTCGTGCTGAGCTTGGTTCCGATTTCCGTGAAGAGTGCGAACGGCAGACGGGCCACGATACCGATCATGATGATCAGGGAGATACCGTTGCCTATGCCTCTGTCAGTGATTCTTTCACCAAGCCACATGACGAACATCGAACCTGACATCAGAATGATGGTGGCGACGAGGTTGTACATGAACCTGCTCCAGCCGAGCTGGGTCTCCGCAAGGAATGCGGCTCCCGGAATCTGGCTGTGGATCGAGGCGATGTAGGCCGGACCCTGGATGCAGAGGATAAGGATGGTGAGATATCTCGTAAGCTGATTCATCTTCCTGCGGCCGCTCTCGCCCTCCATCTGGAGTTTCTTGAAGTAAGGGACGAACATGCCCAGAAGCTGAATCACGATGGAAGCGGAGATGTACGGCATCACTCCCAGCGCGAAGATGGAAGCGTTACCGAAGGCACCGCCCGAGAACATATTCAAAAGACCGACGAGACCTTCCTGCGTCGTGTTCTGAAGGGACGCGAGCAAGGTGGTGTCGATGCCCGGCAACACGATGAAGCAGCCCAGCCTGTAGACCAGGATGAGCAGGAACGTGTAACCGAGCCTCGTACGGAGTTCCTCGATCTTGAAGATGTTCTTGATTGTTTCGATAAACTTCTTCATCGCTATTTGCCGATTACAGTTGTCTTGCCGCCGGCAGCCTCAATCTTTGTCACAGCAGTCTTGGAGAAAGCGTCGGCCGTCACGTTGAGCGCAACGGTGATCTCTCCGTTACCGAGAACCTTAACAAGTTCCTTGGCGTCAGCGAGTCCGGCATACTTGATGTCCTCGATTCCGATTTCAGTCTTGCCGATCTTCTCGGAAAGAGCCTGAAGTGCGGAAACGTTGACTGCCTTGTACTCGATCCTCGTAGGGTTCTTGAAACCGAACTTAGGAACTCGCCTCTGGATAGGCATCTGACCGCCTTCGAAACCGATCTTGTGCTCATAGCCGGCCCTTGCCTGCGCGCCCTTGGTACCACGGGTGGATGTGCCGCCCTTGCCGGAACCCTGACCGCGTCCAAGACGCTTGCTGTTATGTGTGGAGCCTGTTGCAGGCTTCAAATTTTCCAGTTTCATCTCTTCGTCCTCCTTTTAGATTTCTTCAACTTCAACAAGGTGACGTACCTTGGCGAGCTGGCCTTCCGTCACCGGGGTCTTCTCGACCTCTACGGTCTGGTGCATCCTGCGGATACCGAGAGTGTAAAGATTGGCAATCTGCCTCTTGGTGGCTCCGTTCTTGCTTCTAACCTGTGTTATCTTAAGTTTTGCCATAACTGTGCGTCCTCCTAACCGTTAAATACTTTGCTCATAGGAATGCCGCGGAGACCGGCAACAGTGTAGGCGTCCCTCATCTGAGTGAGAGCGGCCACCGTGGCCTTCACGAGGTTGTGAGGGTTGGAAGAACCCTTGGACTTCGCGAGCACATTCTGGATGCCGGCAGACTCGAACACGGCGCGCATCGCACCGCCGGCCTTTACACCGGTACCAGGAGCAGCAGGCTTCATGAACACTACGGAACCGCCGAACTTGGACTCCTGCTCGTGAGGGATAGTGGTGTTGATCACCGGAATCTTCACGAGATTCTTCTTGGCGTCCTCGACTCCCTTGGCGATGGCTGCAGTCACTTCATTGGCTTTTCCGAGACCATAACCGACAACGCCGTTCTCGTCACCTACCACCACGATTGCGGCGAAGCGGAAGTGACGACCACCCTTGGTAACCTTGGTAACCCTCTGGATGGCAACCAATCTGTCCTTCAGTTCGAGGTCAGAGGTCTTTACTCTTTTAACATTTGTATTTGCCATAGTCTCTTCAATTAGAATTCGAGGCCACCTTCACGGGCAGCGTCAGCCAAACTTTTAACCCTACCGTGATAGAGATAACCTCCACGGTCAAAAGACACTTTGTTGATGCCTTTCGCGCTGGCACGCTCGGCAATAGCCTTGCCGACGATGGCTGCGGTCTCGACACCGTTCTTGCCCTTGCAAACTGCTGCAAGCTCCTTGTCGTTGGAAGCGGCGGCGGCGAGAGTTACACCCTGCTCGTCGTCTACAACCTGAACGTAGATCTGCTTGTTGCTTCTGAAGACAACCATTCTTGGCCTTTCGGCAGTACCGCTGACGCGCTTGCGGATGCGGTAGTGGATTCTTCTTCTCCTGTCTATTTTACTCAATGCCATATCTGTGTCCTCCTATTATTTAGCTCCAGCGGTCTTGCCGGCCTTGCGACGGATCTGCTCGCCGGCGAACTTGATACCCTTGCCCTTGTAAGGTTCAGGCTTGCGGAGTGAACGAACCTTGGCCGCTACCTGGCCGATAAGCTGCTTGTCGATGCTCTTGAGAATCAGCACCGGGTTCTCTCCCTTCTTCACGTTAGGAACCTCTGCCTTCACTTCAGGAGCGAGAAGCAGCTGGATGTCGTGAGAATAACCGAGAGAGAATGTCAGAAGCTGACCCTGGGCGGCTACACGGTAACCGACACCGACAAGTTCCTGCTTGGTCTCATATCCCTTTGAAACGCCCACAACCATATTGTGGATGAGAGCGCGGTAAAGGCCGTGCATGGAACGGTGCCTAGGCTGGTCGGTAGGGCGTTCGAACTTGATTTCATTATCCTCAACGGTGACCTTGATGTCCGGATCAACTTTCTGGCTCAGTTCACCAAGAGGTCCTTTAACCTTCACAACGTTTCCGGCGAGAACTTCAACGCTCACCTTTTCCGGAAGGCTTACAGGCAATTTTCCGATTCTTGACATTATTCTTTTCTTTAGTCGTTAATAAACATAGCATACAACCTCACCGCCGACGTTCAGTGTCTTTGCCTCCTTGTCGGTGATGATGCCCTTGGAAGTTGAAAGGATAGCGATGCCGAGTCCGTTGAGAACCCTTGGCATGTTCTCCACGTCAGTGTAAACTCTCATACCCGGAGTTGACACGCGCTTGATCTGCCTGATGGCGGCCATCTTTGTCTGCGGATGGTACTTCAGGGCGATTTTGATTGTGTTGTAAGGCGTTCCCTCCACAATCTTGTAGCTGAGGATGTAGCCCTTCTCGCAAAGGATCTCCGTGATGGCGGCCTTCATCTTGGAAGAAGGGATTTCAACCACCTTCTTTCCTGCTGAATAGGCGTTGCGGATCCTTGTAAGATAATCTGCAATTGGATCAGTCATTGTTTTTTTTGTTTTTTAGATCGACGTCCCGCAGGACGCCCGATATCCGATTGTTAATAAATGATAATGTATGTAACTGTTACCAGCTAGCTTTCTTGACGCCCGGGATCAGACCGTTGCTGGCCATCTCGCGGAACTGGATTCTGCTGAGACCGAAAGCTCTCATATAGCCCTTTGGACGGCCGGTGAGAGAACAACGGTTGTGCAGACGTACAGGAGAAGCGTTCTTAGGGAGCTTGTCGAGAGCAGCCCAGTCACCAGCTTCCTTGAGTGCCTGCCTCTTGGCAGCATACTTGGCAACCAGCTTCGCGCGCTTAACCTCGCGGGCTTTCATTGATTCTTTTGCCATATTCCTTAGTTATTATGTTTCTTGAAAGGCAGACCGAAGGCAGCGAGGAGAGCGTGAGCCTCTTCGTCGGTCTTGGCTGTGGTAACGAAAGTGATCTCCATTCCGTGGATTCTCGGGTTCTTGTCGATGTCAACCTCAGGGAAGATGATCTGCTCCTTGAGACCGAGGGTGTAGTTGCCCCTGCCGTCCATCTTCTCGGCGATACCGTTGAAGTCCCTGATTCGAGGGAGGGAGATGCGGACGAGCCTCTCGAGGAACTCGTACATCTTCACGTCACGGAGAGTGACCTTGACTCCGATAGGCATACCCTTACGGAGACGGAAGTTGGAAACGTCCTTCCTGGAAGCGGTGAGGAGAGCCTTCTGTCCTACGATCTTTGAAAGTTCCTCTGCAGCCTCCTCGACAAGCTTCTTGTCCTGGGTGGCGTCGCCGATACCCTCGTTGATGGTAATCTTGACGAGCTTAGGAACCTGCATTACAGATGTGTAGGAGAACTGCTTCATCAGCTTGTCCACAATCTCCTCCTTGTAAACCTTCTTGAGGGAAGGCACATATCCCGTAGGAAGCGCCTGCGCTTCGGCCGGTTTGTTTGTAGCTTTCTTTGCCATAGTTACTTGATCTCCTCTCCTGATTTCTTAGAGTAGCGGACTTTCTTGCCGTCCACGAACTTGTAGCCAACCCTTGTCGGCTTGTTCTGAGCAGGATCCAGAAGCTGCACGTTGGAAACGTGGATCGGAGCTTCCTGCTTGATGATGCCGCCCTGAGGCTGCTTTGCGTTTGGCTTTGTGTGCTTGCTGACTACGTTGACGCCTTCAACGATGATGCGATCCTTCTGCGGGATGACTGTCAGAATCTTTCCGGTCTTGCCCTTGTCGTTTCCGGCATTGACATACACGGTGTCGCCCTTCTTTATGTGTAACTTTTTCATAATGCTCGATGATTAGAGGACCTCCGGTGCCAGTGAAACTATTTTCATATAATTCTCGCGAAGCTCTCTGGCCACAGGGCCGAAGATACGAGTTCCACGGAGTTCACCCGCATTGTTGAGAAGAACGCAGGCGTTGTCGTCGAAACGGATGTACGAACCGTCAGCCCTGCGGATCTCTTTCTTTGTACGGACAACAACGGCCTTGGAGACAGTACCCTTCTTGGCGTCGCCGCTAGGAAGAGCGCTCTTGATCGCAACTACGATCTGGTCGCCGACCGATGCATACCTATGATGTGTACCGCCAAGCACGCGGATGCAGAGGACCTCCTTCGCACCGCTGTTGTCGGCAACCTGTAAACGTGTTTCCTGCTGTATCATAATTACTTGACTTTTTCGATGATTTCAACTAATCTCCACCTCTTGGTCTTGCTCAGAGGACGGGTTTCCATAATGCGTACGGTGTCGCCCTCGCTGCACTCGTTCTTTTCATCCTGGGCAACGAACTTAGCCGTCTGCTTGATGAACTTCCTGTAGAGAGGATGCTCCTTCCTGGTCTTGACCTCAACGATGATGGTCTTGTCCATCTTGTTGCTGACCACTACGCCGATTCTTTCCTTACGAAGATTTCTTTCCATAAGACTGATGATTATTTCTGTTCGTTTTCTTTCTCAGCGAGGATAGTGATCATTCGAGCTATATCCTTTCTGACTTTCTTGAATTCCGCTGTGTTCTCCAATGGAGAAACGGCATGGTTGAGCTTCATCGTGTCAAGCTTCTTCCTCTCGGCCTGAATCTTGTCGCGGAGATCCGCTACGGACATTTCGCGTACTTCAGATGTTTTCATATTCTTTCTCCATTATATATTATTCAACATAATCCCTGCGTACCACGAACTTGGTAGCGATAGGAAGCTTGTGAGCCGCAAGGCGCATGGCCTCCTTGGCGATTGCAAGCGACACTCCGTCGGCCTCGAAGAGGATACGTCCCGGGGTGACAGGAGCCACAAATCCCTGAGGATCACCTTTACCCTTACCCATACGGGTGTCGAGAGGCTTCTTCGTGAACGGCTTGACCGGGAAGATTCTGATCCAGATCTGTCCCTCACGGTTCATGCAACGTGAAATAGCCTGACGCGCGGATTCAATCTGCTGCGCTGTGATCCAGCAGTTCTCGAGGGTCTTGAGACCGAAGGAACCGAACGCGAGCTGATTGCCCCTCTGGGCCATACCCTTCATCACGTTCTTCTGTTCCCTTCTGAACTTAGTTTTCTTTGGTTGTAACATTGCTGTACTGCTTTAATAATTTCCAAATTTTCCAAAATCTATTGAATATCAGCGATTTACGCCATTACACCCTAGAATTTGGACTGCAAAGTTAGCAATTTTTTACGGATTTCAAACTATATTTCAAAAATATTTCAACTTTTTCGACACGGATTCCGAGCAAAGAATTTTGTCATTATCAACGGTTTACGCTCAAAGACCAAAAATATTTCCCTGCAGTTTCGACACGGCCTCCGAAGCCGTATCGCAAACGCTCGGAAAACTGACGGTCTGGCACAGTTTTTTCGGGAAATCCGTACCTTTGCAGGCTTTTGAATCCAGGACGGACCTGAATCTACAATGAAGAGAACAACAGTCATACAGTTTGCGCTCTGCCTGGCGGCAGCGTTCCTGACCGCGGCGAATGTCGCGGGGCAGGACAACGGCGCCGTGCGGAAGACCGGCGGCAGGGCAGGCTATCTCGGCTACAGGGTGGAGAACGGAGACACTTCCTATTTCGACACCATCGACCCGGCCTGGGTGTTCCCGAGAGGGTACAGGGGAAAGAAAGGAGACCTCAAGAAATATTACCGGCTGGTCTACAACTTCAACAAAGTCTATCCCTACGCCCTGCTGGCCAAGGATATGACGCGGCAGGTGGACGAGCATATCGCCGAGAACGGACTGCGCCGGCGGAAGAAGGAGAAATACATCAACCAGATGCAGAAGGCTCTGTTCCAGGCCTACGAAAAGCCGCTGAAAAAGATGACCATCTCCCAGGGCCGGCTTCTGATAAAGCTGGTGGACAGGGAGACAGGAAAGTCGTCATATTCGATAATAAAAGACTACAAGAGCGGGGTGACCGCCGGCTTCTGGCAGGGAATCGCGAAAATCTTCGGCAACAGCCTGAAGAGCCGCTACGATGCCAGAGGTGAGGACAGGATGACCGAATATCTTGTCGAAAAATGGCAGCGCGGGGAATTCGACGCTCTGTACTATTCGATATTCTGGGAGATGCCGAAGCATCCTGACCTTTCGTCGAACAAGATAAAGTTCGACGACTGAGGCTCCATCCAGTCCTTCAGAATCATAAGCCTGGCCCCAGTCGGAAGCGCGATGTCCTCACTGACGTGGAAATGGCCGAATATGAAGTAGTCCACACGGGTAGAGCGCGAAAAGTCAACGGCGAACTTGTACAGCGGCTCATCCGCTCCCCGGAAGACATATTCCTGACTCTTGGCCACGCGGCTCTTCTTAGACCACCCTTTCCCCAAGCGGAAAGCGAGGTAAGGATGCAGGAGACTGAACAGGCTCTGCAGGAAACGGCAGCGGAACCCCTTGCGCATCACTTTGTACCAGAAATGTCCCGGACCCAGGCCGTCGCCGTGTCCGAGGCAGAATGTCCTGCCGCCGATTTCCACGACACAAGGCTGCTGGAGAATGCGGATTCCCAGCGATTCGAAATAATGGAAGCACCAGATGTCGTGATTCCCCTGGAAGAAGAAGACCTGCACTCCGGCGTCCATAAGGTCGAGCAGCTGGGCGAACACACGCACATAGCCCTTCGGAACGACGTCGTGGTACTCGTACCAGAAATCCCATATGTCGCCCAGGAGATAGAGGGCGCGCGTGCGCTCCCTCGGAATCGAACTCAGAAACGAGACAAAGCGGGCCTCCCTGTCGGCGGGATCGTTGACGTCAAGTCCGAGATGGACGTCTGAGACAAAGTAGTCGAGGGTTCTCTCTTCCATTTTCAATGAATATCCAAGCGAATGTCTAAGCGAAGACAAGAAGGAGAACCGCTACCGCGAGGCAGTACAGGGCGAACCACGTGAGCCTTGCCTTCCTGACGAGGGAGACCATCACCTTGCAGGCGAACAGGCCGGAGATAAAGGCCGCGGCGAAGCCGATGGCAAGGCACAGAGGGCTGACTCCGGCGGCGGCAGGAACCTCTGCCGAGAATCCCTTCAGGATGTCAAGGCACTGCTCGCCGATTATCGGCACGAGCACCATAAGGAAGGAGAACTGCGCCATCACGCTGCGCTTGACTCCGCAAAGAAGACCGGTCGCTATAGTGGTGCCGGAACGCGAAAGGCCCGGGGCGACGGCAACGGCCTGACTCAGGCCGACCACGAAAGCCTGCCACCAGGAAATCCCGTTTCTGGCTTCACCGGCAGACCCTTCCGGCGTTTCTTCCTTCTTTCTCCGGCCGAAAATGTCGGAGAGGCAGAGCAGCACAGCCGTAACGATCAGGCAGACGGCCACGGTGGAAAGGTTGTCGCCGAAGAGAGCCTCGACCTTGTCCTTGAACAGAAGGCCGACGATCGCAATCGGCACCATCGAGACGACGATCTTCAGGACGTAGTCCGTCTCGTCATTGTAACGGAACCGGAAAAAGCCGGACAGAAGCCTGACAATCTCCTTCCAGAAAACTATGACAGTGCTGAGGACGGTGGCGAAATGCACCGTCACGGTGAAATCCATAAAACCCTCCGTCTCGATGCCGAGAATGTCGCGGGCAATCATCAGATGTCCGCTGGAGCTGACCGGCAGGAACTCCGTGAGTCCCTGAACCAGGCCAAGAAGAAGAGCCTGAAGCCAGTCCATCACTTGTCCTCTTTAGGCTCGTCCTTCGGACGGCGCATTATTGCCACAATCTCTATCACGATTCCGCAGGCGATCACGACCGGGGCGGCCACAAGCCGGCGGAAGTCGAACATCGCCCAGTTGAATTCATCCGGATTCTTCGTGCCGCCTCCGATCATCAGGATGAAGCCTGCGATCATCACGAGCAGCCCGGCGAGGAGAAGCCTCAGCCCTTTGCCGGTGATTGCCATCTTTGTGTTTTCTGACATATTCTTTATTCTATTCTTTTTTCTTTATTTCTTTTCTGTCTGCCTCTTTTCTTGAATATTCATTGAATATTCCGGTCTATTGATTTTTTCTCCCCGACCGGTTCCGGCAGGCCGTCAGCAGTAGAGCTCGTCCTTGGAAAGAGTGACCAGCCGGCCGACCACCACCGATGTGCAGACAGTGCAGATCACCACTCCAGCCACCACGACGATTCCGATGACCAGCATCAGAAGATCCAGGCGGAACACCTCAAAGAGCTTGGAGAACTCGCTCCTTATGAAAAACAGGATGCCCAGAAGCATCAGAGTGGCCAGAAGGGCCGAAAACAGTCCCTGGAATACGGCCTGAACGAGGAAAGGTCCCTTGATGAATGACTTCGTGGCTCCCACCAGACGCATCGTGTGTATCGTGAACCGTTTCGAAAACACATTGAGTCTCACAGTGTTGTTGATCAGCACGAAAGAGATGAACAGAAGCAGGAAGATGAACACTCCGAGCACGAGCGAAATCTTCCTGAGATTGGTGTTCAGTTTCTCGACAAGCGACTGCTGGTAAACCACCTCGTCCACCAGCGGGGACTTCCCTATCACGGCCTTGACTTTTGTCAGGCTGTCGGCGGAAACATATTCAGCCTTCAGGGTCACATCTACAGAAACGGGTATCGGGGAACTCTCGAAAACATTGAGGAAGTCCTCGCCGAGCATCTCCTCCATCTCTGCGATTCCCTGTTCCTTCGACACGAACCGCGTGCTGCGGATGAAAGGAAGCGAATCAAGTTCGGAGACATATTCCCTCGCCTCATCCTCCTCCACCTCCTGCTTCATCATCACCGAAATCTGAAGGTTCTCCTTGAAATAATCGGAAACGCTCCTGGCGTTGACAAGCAGCAGAGCGGCCACACCGACAAGGAGCAGCACCAGACTGATGCTGATCACAGTCGATATCCAGGCCCCCGCAAGCCTCCTTCTTATGAGTTTGTTCTCCCCTGCGTTCATATTCGCACATTACTCCAAATTGGTCTCAAAGATAGTGAAATATCGAATATATGGAAAAAATTTATTACCTTTGTGAGAGAATCTGCCTTGAACGGATTCTGACAAGATTAACAGTATGGGAAGTCCTGTAAAAAGAGTTTTATTCGTCAATTCGGAAATAATGCCGTTCCTCCCGGAGACTCCGGTCGCCAGGATCGGCCGCTACCTGCCTCAGGGAATACAGGAGCGAAAGAAGGAAATCAGGGCGTTCATGCCGCGGTACGGCTGCATAAACGAGAGGAAGAACCAGCTTCACGAAGTCATCCGGCTCTCCGGAATGAACATCATCATAGGTGACGTAGACAGACCGCTCGTGATCAAGGTGGCTTCGATAGCATCGGCCAGAATCCAGGTCTATTTCATCGACAACGAGGACTATTTCCGCCGCAAGCAGCTCACGCGCGACAACGACGGCAAATTTTTCGAAGACAACGGGCAGAGGGCCATATTCTTCGCCAGAGGAGTGCTCGAGACAGTCAAGAAACTGCGCTGGGCGCCGGATGTCGTACACTGTCAGGGATGGATTTCGCACCTCGTTCCGCTCTACCTGAAGAAGGCCTATAACGGAGATCCGATATTCAGCGGCAGCAAGGTCGTCACTTCATTCTACAACGAGATTCCGCAGGAAACCTTCCCTGAGACGTTCGCCGACAACATCCTCTTCGGAGGAATCGGGCCGGAAGACGTCAGCCTGCAGGTCCCGGCCACTGGCATAAATCTTGCTCAGACGGCTGCGAAATATTCCGACGGCATCATTTTCGGAGCCAATGATGTGGCTCCTGAACTGGTGGACTTCTGCGAAGGACTGGGAGTTCCCACTCTCGCCTTCAACGAAGAGTCAGTCTCCTCGGGACGGTACGTCGAGGAATATGACAATTTTTATCAACAACTGAAGTAAATGATCAAATTTCCTGCTGCAGCAGCCAGCGCAGTGCTTGCGGTGTGTCTGATGTCCTGCGTCGAGCTGAACCAGAGCCTCGGCGGCGACTTTATCCCGACGGATCAGAAATATGATTTCTACACGGCAGAGTTCCCGATCGAGGAAGTCTGGATGAAACCTGTGGACAGCCTGACGGCATATTCATCAAGAAGAATCAACATCGGAGCGATCCGTGACGAAACCTACGGGCTTTTCCGCAGGGGAAGCGTCGTGACTCTCGTTCCGGTGCTCGACACGGTCGACCTGGGAAAGAACCCGGTGTTCAAGAGATTCAAGTTCAGAGCCGGCGTCGACACGATTTCAGTAGCCAATGAGAACCAGACCAACATCCTGCAGAACGTCAACGTCTATGCGCTTACGGAGCCTCTCGATGACAAGGAATATTTCTCCAGGGCGGAGGTGAAGCACGGAGACCGAAGGATCACCAAAGGTGTGCCTGTGGCCAACGGAAAAGACTCGCTGGTGTTCGATTTCACGGAAGAATACGGCAAGCAGTACCTGAACATCACCCAGGACGACCTGAAGGACATAGACACTTACACCAAGAAGTTTCCGGGAATCTACATCTGCACGGATGACCCGACAGGGAACGGCGGACGTTTCGACATGTACAAGATGGACATTCTCGAGACGGTCTCCTCTTCCAGCGGCACATACGTCACAAGAACCGACAACTACGCCATCCTCTACTACAGCGGGGAATATGACGGAGAGCGCAGGGACAGCTCGCTGATGTTCTATTTCAGTCCGGTCGAGATGCAGGATCTCGACTCGCTGATCAACGAGACCGCGACTCCTACACAGTACGTCTTCAACGTGGACTACCACGAATCGGACCATCTCGCAGGGCAGGCCGCGGACAAGATCTACATCGAAGGCGGAAGCGGTCTGAAACCGGTGGTCAAGGCTTCTGAAATCCAGCGCCTTGTCAACAACGAAATCGCGAGCAAGGGCGGCAACCCGAAGACCACCCTCATCACAAAGGCCACTGTCGAATTCCCGTTCGATTTTCCTGACGACTACACGACGATGTTCCGCTTCCCGAAAGTGCTGAGCCCTACGATCAGGATAGCCACCGACACGACGGTGACGTTCGCCGGACTGACGGACGCAAGCGCCTCGGACGAGAATCAGGGAGACATCAACAGGTCGCTCTGCAACTATGCGCCTGACATCACGCACCACGTGCAGGAGATCATCCGCAAGGATTCCGATGACGAGAAACTGTCAAACTACGACGTCTGGTTCCTCATAATGTGGTACGAAACGACGACAACCACCGATTCAGAAGCGGCCGAGCTGGCCGAATACTACCAGCAGCTCGCCTATTATTCCTATGCAAGCCAGCTCTACGGCTACGGCGGGTACGGTTACGGCAGCTACAGCAGCTACGGCTACGGCAGCTACTACAACAACTACTACAACTACATGTCGATGGCGCAGTACGCCTATTCGTCCGCATCGACGACGACATCCGACACGGAGCTGGACAAGGACCGCTACTACAATGCGCAGCTTCGGGGTCCGAAGTCGGAAGGAAAGGTTCCTATGCTGAAGATAACCTACGCCATACCGAAGGCGACGGCTGAATGATGACAAAGACAGAACAATAAAGAAGGGGCTGCTGAATCAGCAGTCCCTTCTTTATTGTTTCCTGTTATAAGGTAGAGGACCGGAGGCTATGCCTCATCCTTGCTAGCGAGTTTGGCCTCGACCTTGTCGATGGCATCCTGCACAGTTGCGATGGAGTTGGCCTCATCATCAGGGATCTTGATTCCGAACACCCTTTCGAACTCCATGAGAAGCTCAACGGTGTCAAGAGAATCTGCACCGAGATCATTAGTGAAGCTGGCTGTTTCGGTCACTACAGACTCCTCGACGCCAAGCTTGTCAACGATGATTTCCTTGACTTTCTCTACGATTTCTTCTTTAGACATCATAATCGAATAAATTTTTAAAGTTTAATTTCAAATGAATGTGTGCAGTCTGCCGAACAAGGCCCGCAGAGCCGAAAGCAAACAGCGATGCAAAGTAAAGAAAAAATACTCAATATTCCAAATCTACTGACAGTCCGCCTTTCCGGCCCGTCCGCCCAGGGCCAGCCATATTCTCAGACCGTTCAGGGAATTGAGAAGATAGAAGATGTACTTGATCAGCATCACTGAGGCATTTCCAGAGCCTGCACCGCCGACAAGGGCGACCGTCCAAAGCGAAATCGATGATATGTTCACCAGGATCCAGATGTACCACTGCTCCACGAAAGCGAAACTCAGGAGAATCTGGCCGGCGATGTTCAGAACCATCACTGTAGCGTCAAGCAGAATCTTAGGGCGGTCGATCTCGGAAATCAGCCCGGAAGACAGCTGCGCCTTGTCAACAAAAAGCAGAATGAAGAAGAGCAGGGCTATGCCGATGAATATTCCCCCCGTCAGCCAGACCCACTGCCTGCCGGTCAAGCGCCTTGCCTTCAGGCGGCCTTCCGACTTTCCAGCCTCATCGGACTTCCCGGCACGTATCCTGGCACCCCGGCGGCTCCATACGATGAAGCCGATGACCTGCATCGGAAGAAAATAGAAGGCGTGCAGCGCGAAATTGCCCATTATTCCATTGTCAAGATAGACGATGGTGCCGATGAGCACGTCGATGAAGCCGAATACGAACGTAAGGATGTTGCCGTTGGCTGACATCACCGTGTTCACAACGCCCATCACGGAACCGAATGCCGCCAGAAGCAGCATAAAGGCCCTGACGTCAGGCTGCTGCATCTTGAATATGGTCGTGACCGTTACGGCGGTCACCATTCCGGCCACAAGGAATATGTTGAATGCCAGATTGAATCTTTCCCCTGCAGATGTGCGCGCTGATTTGCCCATAGTGCAATTACGTGTTGTGGCCGCAAATATAGCGAAAACCGCTTGAAGAATAAAGGCATTTCCTTCAGCTTTCATTATCTTTGTAGTTTGGTATGAGAGCATCAGCATTCATAATGGCGATTCTGGCCACACTGTTTGTGTCTCTGACTCCGGCAAGTGCGGAAGGGCCGCTGAAGATAGCGGGAAAAGTCACCGATGCCAGGAGCGGTGAGGCGGTGGTCGGGGCGGTCATCAAGCTGGACGACAATTACATCTGGGCGGTCACCGGCGCGGACGGCTCCTTCGCTTTGGACGGAGTCCAGCCGGGAGACTACAGGATGGAGGTATCCTGCCTGGGCTATGTGCCGGACGAACGCAGGATTTCCGCACGCAAGGACATCATCAGCCTGACTGTCAGGCTATCCGTCAGCACGCTTGCGCTGGAAGGCGTTGTCGTGACGGCCGAAAAATCAAAGGACAACATCAACACGACGCAGAAAATCGGAAGAAACGCGCTGGACCATCTGCAGATGTCCAACATGGCCGACATCTCCGCCCTCCTACCGGGAGGGAAGACCATCAACCCCGACCTCACGGCCGACAATGTGCTGTCACTGCGCTCAGGCGGATCCACGGCCGGCAACGCCGCATTCGGAACCGCCGTGGAAGTGGACGGAGTGCGGCTTGGGGACAACGCGGATTTCGGGAAAATGGGCGGAACAGGGACCAGAAGCATCTCGGTCGACAACATAGAGTCAATAGAAGTCATCACCGGCGTACCTTCGGCAGAATACGGAGACCTCAACAGCGGAATGGTCAGAGTCACCACAAAGAAAGGAAGAACTCCGGTCAACGCAGTCTTCACGGTGAATCCGAGGACCTACGGAGCCAGCGTTTCCAAGGGCATAGGCGTAGGCAACGGGGCTATGAACGTGAGCGCCGAGTGGACCCGTGCCACCAAGAAGCTGACATCCCCCTACACTTCCTACACGCGGAGGGGCTTCACGGTCGACTACAGCAACACCTTTGCAGGAAAGCTGCGGCTGGAGGCCGGCCTCTCGGGAAATTTCGGAGGGATGAACAGCAAGAACGACCCGGACCTGTTCTCGGATGAATATTCAAAGACTAGGGACTACACCCTGACTCCGCACTTCAAGGCGGTATGGCTTCTGAACAGGAGCTGGATCACCAACCTGCGGCTTGAAGGTTCCGCCTTCTACCACGACACGCGGTCGAAAAGCCACGAATACCATTCCTACGGTTCGTCCCAGCCGGCGGTACACTCCGAGGACGAAGGCTACAGCCTTGCGGATGCGCTGCCGCTGACCTACTATTCGGACCTTGTCGAGGATTCCAGGGAACTTGACTGGTCGCTCGGCCTCCACTACAACTGGCTGAGACACTGGGGCAAGGTCAAGAGCGTCCTCAAGGCAGGAGCCGCCTGGAAGGCGGACGGGAACGTCGGTGACGGAGAATGGTACGAGGATCCGTCTCTCGCGGCGAACGGTTTCCGTCCGAGGCCTTACAGCGATTATCCTTATATGCACAACATCGCCTGCTACGCTGAAGACAACCTCACCCTCCCTATCGGAAAGACATCGCTGAACGTAAGCGCCGGACTCAGGTTCGAGAATGTGCTGATCAGAAACACGTCCTACGACAATCTGCGGACTCTTTCACCCCGGCTCAACGCGAAATGGAATCTCGGCAAAGGGCTCGCGGTCAGAGGCGGATGGGGCATAACCCAGAAGCTGCCGTCCTTCTTCATCCTCTATCCGAAGCAGGAATACCGTGACATCCAGGTCTTCGGCGCATCATACGGCACCTCCGGCGGAGCCGCCTATGTTTACAGCACGATACCATATTCGATAAAATACAATCCTGACCTGAAATGGCAGAGCAACTCCAACTCGGAACTTGGCGTCGACGCCGAATTCGCAGGGATGAAGATTTCGCTCGTCGGCTTCCTGAACATCACGCGGAATCCGTACTCGATGCTGAACAGCTACACTCCGGTGAACTGCAGGATGAGCTCAGTGCCTGCCGGTTACAAGATGCCTTCCGATCCGGTTTTCAAGGTCGGGAAGTACACGGGGATCGTTTCAGTCAGCGGTGACGGCGGAGCGACCTGGACGGAGATGGACACCAAGGTGACGGACCGCACTTTCGTAAACTCGAGCATACAGGGCAACGGGAAGGCGATCAGGCGCTCCGGAGTGGAACTCACGGCGGATTTTCCTGAAATCAGGCCGGTCAGGACTTCCTTCAGGCTGGACGCATCCTACAACCGCTGCCGCTACGTGGACGACACACCTTATTATTATTACAACACCGGCTGGCAGCACACGTCGCTGGAGGACAGGTCCTACCAGTACGTAGGAATATATGCGGGCGGAAGTTCGGTCGCCAACGGCAAAGTTTCGGACAATATCGATGCCAACATCACTTCCATCACCCGCATCCCCCAGGCAAGGCTGATCGTCACCGTAAGACTCGAGGCCTCATTGATGAAGCACTCCAGGAATCTTTCCGAATATGACGGCAAGGACTATGCGTTCACAGTCGGCGAAGGCTCCAACGCTCCGACAGGCGGAGACATCCGGGACGGGAATTCCTACACCGCCATCTATCCGATAAAGTATATGGACCTGGACGGCAATGTCTATGACTGGACAGAAGAATGCGCATCGGATCCGGACCTGTCCAGGCTAGTGATCCGCTCGGGCAACATCTACACCTTCGCCAGGGATGGCTACGATCCGTATTTCTCGGCGAATCTGAGCATCACGAAGGAGATCGGAGACCACGTCTCACTGTCTTTCTTCGCGAACAATTTCACCAATTCGAGACGCTACGTCAGCAGTTATGCGACCGGAGTCAGCGTAATCTTCACCCCGGCCTTCTATTACGGACTGACTTGCAGACTTAAATTCTAGCGCTATGGACAAAGGACTGCTCAAACATATTGCTTCGGTGCTCATCGCGACGCTCGCATTCTCCGGATGTCTGGAAATTCCGCAGGCATATTCGGACATCCGCAAGGTCAACGTGAAGCTTGTCTGGCCCGAAGGATACGAAAGTTACGTGGAGGAGGGGGTGAAAGTCTCCGTCCAGAACATCCTCAACGGTAGCGCTTCGGAAGCCTTGACGGACGGCGGCGGCAACGCCACCCTGTCCCTGCCCGACGGGATGTACCTTGTCTCGGCCACCGAAAAGAAAGGTTCAAGAATATTCAACGGCACCATAGACAAGATTCTCGTGAGCGGAGACACGGACATAGATCTTCCGCTGGACGTTTCGGAGGGCGGAACCATCGTCATAAAGGAAATCTACGTCGGCGGATGCAGCATGGCTCCCAAGGAGGGCACCTACCAGGCGGACAAATATGTGATTCTGCACAACAATTCCGACAGGACCGTCCATCTGGACAGCCTGTGCTTGGGCACCGCTTCCCCGTACAACTCCACGGCCTCGAATCCCTGGACCAGCTACGATGCCGGAGGAAGAACATTCGTCCCGGTAATCCAGGCCGTCTGGCAAGTGGGCGGAGACGGCACGACGTTCCCCCTCGCTCCGGGCCAGGATGCCGTCATCTGCATCAACGGAGCCATCGACCACACCGTCAACGTGCCGCTGTCGGTAAATCTGAACAATCCGGACTATTTTGTCTGCTACAACAATTCATCCTTCCCGAATCCGGCCTACCATCCGGCACCAGGAGACCTGATCCGGAAGGAGAGGATCCTCAATCTGGTCATAAAGACCGGAATCGCCAACGCCTACACGGTGTCGATCTCTTCTCCTGTCATAGTGGTCTTCAAGGCCAGGGGAACCACAATCCAGGAGTTCGTGGCCCCATCCGGAAGTTCTTCCGGAAGCGAGAACGTCATCCAGATTCCGGGCAGTACCAACGACTACGTCGTGACCGTCCCCGTGGACTGGATAATCGACGGAGTGGAGGTCTTTGACGGGCGGTCGTCGTCGAACACGAAACGGCTTATGGCAACCGTGGACGCGGGAACCGTCTTCCAGTCGGATGTTTTCAAGGGACACAGCCTGTTCCGTAAGACGGACGAAGAGGCCTCGGCGCTGGCAGGCTACGAAGTCCTTCAGGACACGAACAACTCAACAAACGATTTCTATGAACGCAGCACTCAAAGTCTTCACGAATAGGGCGGTCCTGCTTGCCGTCGCGACAGCCGTGCTGAGCGTTCTGCCGGTCACGGCGCAGACTGAATACGACAAGGTTGCTGACGGAAGTTTCTGGAACGGCGGACGCAACATCAGCGGCGTTCCGGGAGGAAAGCCGGTAAGGGTTTCATATGCGGAAGTCAGCGGAGGGTTCACTTCCGGAGATTTCAAGCCTTCCTGGGAATCATCTTCCACGTGGAACGCAGGTGCCGAGGCGAAAACCAGGGTTGACCTTGAAAAGTTCACTATGACGGGTTCGTTCTCCTTCACGCAGAAGCAGGGCAAGGATATGTGCGGTTCGATGTTCATCCGTCCGGGGTTCTACCCTTTCGACATCATAGAGTCCACTCCAGGTGACAAGACTCTGCAGACATATTCATTCTCGGGCGGCATCGCGATGCCGCTTGATGAAAGATGGACCATCGGAGGCAGGATGGATTTCGAGTCCGATAATTATTCAAAGCGCAAGGACATCAGGCACACCAACTACCGGCTGGACCTGACCGTCACGCCTTCGCTGACTTTCAGGACAGGAGGGTGGACATTCGGCGCGGCAGGCATATTCAACAAGAATTCCGAATCCGTCCAGGCCGAGCAGGTGGGGACCGCAACCGCCGATTCCTATTATGCCTTCCTGGACAAGGGAATGATGTACGGTGTCCGGCAAGTCTGGAACGGCAGTGGAATCCACCTCAACGAAACCGGACTTGACCGGTTCGCCGTCAAGGAATATTCCGGCGGAGCCGCCCTGCAGACGGAACGCACGCTCACGGACGGAGCGGTCTACGCTGAAATCGAATGGCTTGCAAGCAAAGGAGAAGCCGGGGAGAAATCCTATCTCTTCTTCAGTTTTCCGGGCCGGAAATTCACGGCAATGGCAGGCTACAGGCACGAATGGACCGGCGGAACCGGACTGTTCAGACTCAGATACGCCTGGACCAGGCAATGGAACAACGAACACATCTACGACAAGGTTTCTTCGGGCGGAGTCACCACTCCGGCAGTGTACGGCTACAACAAAATCTTCGAGCGCAGGCAGGCCGAAGTCGTTCCGGAATTCACGTTCTACGGAGACGGGCATCTGGCCTGGCTCTACAGATTCCGCGCAGAAGCCGGGCTGACGGTCAGGACAGCGCAGTCCCAGGCTGTCTATCCATATTCCTACAACGGCAGCGACAAGGTCGTGAAAGCTTCGGCATCGGCGCTGTTCAACGTCGGACGCTTCCGTCTCGGATGCAACATCGGATTCCTCAAAGGCTTCCTCGAAGAGACCTCCACACAGGAGGAAGTGACTGACGGAAGTTCGGCTCCATACCGGCCGGAATCCTGGTACGGGCTTTGGAGCGAATGGGAGAATTCGGCAAGAATCGGCGGCGGATTGTCGGCGAGATACGGGTTTTCACTCGGAAAAGCGGACAATCTCTACCTCGAGGCTACCCTCGGCGTTCTGCACGGGTCTGGCATACGGTACTGCGGAGGTTCAGTCAGGGCCGGCGGAACATTTAAAATAGGATACGAATTTTAACAAATTGTCAATTACAGCTAAATAATTAAATTACAACTGTTTTATGAAAAAATTCATTTATCTTTTCGCTGCGGCGGCAATGCTGCTCAGCGGATGCGGAAAAGACGAGGACATCTGCCTCACAATCACTTCCGGCAACGAACTTACATTCAGCGGAGAAGGCGGATCCCAGCAGGTCACGATCGAATCCAACGCCAACTGGGAAGTGGCCGGTTCGAACGAATGGGTGACTGTCACCCCTACTAAAGGCTCCGGCGACGGCGCTTTCACGGTAACCGTCGCTGAAAACTACGACACGAACCGCGAACAAACTCTTACCGTAACCTACGGAATGCAGAACGCCACGGTCAAAGTCAGCCAGACGGCGGCCACGAGCATTGAATATGCCGGAGAAACCTACGGAATCGCAAAGATGAAGGACGGACGCATCTGGATGACCGAGAATCTGCGCTATGTACCTTCAGGCAAGACTCCTTCCTCCAATCCTGCGGACGGAAACGGCATCTGGTATCCTACCGGCAGCGACGGGAAAGCTGCCACAGACGCAGCTTCGGTAAAAGCAAAGGGCTATCTCTACGACTATGCCACAATCCTCGGCAAGGAAGTCAACGCCGACAATTTCAAGAACAATGAAGGCGCTCAAGGAATATGCCCGGACGGTTGGTACATCCCTACAAGGGCCGATTTCGTCGCACTCTGCGGCAATTCAACCAAGGCTGAAGGAGAAACCGAGGCTCTTGTCGACGAGACCGCTGCCTACTATGACAAGGGCTACAACGGAGCCAAGATCACAGCTCTCGACGCTGACAATTTCAACTGGCAGTTTGCAGGAATGATCAACAGGACAGATGCCACAAAGACCGGAAGCTACCTGACCGTGGTTACCAAGGAAAGCACCTGCTCCGTAGCGGACTACATGGGGAACCCTGCCATGACCTATCTTATGGGATCCACCGGCTACGCAGTGAACGCCAAGAACAAGAACATCCAGTTTTTCGGAATGATGTCCACATTCACGAAGACCTATCTTGAAGGAAGACTCACCTGCGGCTACTCCAACTACCTTGCAGGCCAGTCGCTCCGCTGCATCAAGAAGTAGTTTTCAACAATTCCGCGCAACCGGCAGGCTCTCCTGCCGTTGCCTGCGGGATGAAATAAGAGAGAGGGTGGTTGAAGATTTCAGCCACCCTCTCTCTTTTGCGTGGTCCCAGTAGGGCATGATCCTACGACCCCCTGATTATGAGTCAGATGCTCTAACCAACTGAGCTATGGGACCCTATGCCAGCCAGGCTTCAGGGAGCCTGCGCCCCCTGTGACCGGCTTGCAAATATACTAATTCTTTCGGGATGCCTTGCACCCTTCC
>CAVCDF010000141.1:0-12401 GCA_963600795.1 Anaerotignum sp.
AGTCCGGTCGTCGAAAGACGTCCGGACTGTTCTTCGTTTATGCGGGGCCGGGCCGGGGCCTCCGCCTTTTCAAAGTAAATTTATGAATTATCCACCGCTTTATGGAAAAAAGAGGTTATCTTAGCGGTGGATTAATCCGTTTTTTCAATTGATATGAGCGCACGCATTCTGGTTGTCGATGACGAAGAAGACATCTGTGCCATTCTTGAATTCAACCTCAAGAAGGAAGGCTACGAAGTCGTGACGGCTTTCTCTGCGGAGGAAGCCCTGACTTATGACATCAAATCCTTCGACCTTCTCCTCCTCGACGTGATGATGGGAGGAATGTCAGGCTTCGAGATGGCCGCCAGACTCAAGTCCGCCCCCCTTACTGCAGACATTCCGGTCATATTCATAACCGCCAGGGACTCGGAGGATGATGCTGTCGAAGGATTGGAACTCGGTGCCGATGACTACATCTCCAAGCCTTTCTCGATCCGTGAGGTTCTATCCCGTGTCAAGGCTGTGCTAAGACGCTCCGCCCGGCAGTCCCAGACTTCGTCTCTAGGCTTGTCCGCCCCTGTGCCGATTGACACGGCTCGCCGCTCTGAAGGCATATTCATAGATGACGAGAAAAAATCCGTCGCTGTTGACGGCGTCCCCGTCGCGCTCAGCAGGAATGAATATGAAGTCCTGAAGCTTCTGCATTCCAATCTCGGTAAGGTCTTCTCGCGTGAGGACATCCTCTCGAAGGTCTGGCCGGACGACGTGGTCGTGACCGACAGAACCGTGGATGTCTGCATTGCACGTCTGCGTAAGAAGATCGGCGAATATGGCGCCAGACTTGTTTCCCGCCACGGTTTCGGTTACTTGTTTGAAGACAGATGATACTCATTCTTTCCATAGCGATAGTCCTTCTGGTTTTTGCCCTGGTTACGCTCAGAGGCCGTTACGTCCATCTGAAGACTTCCCTGGAGCAAGGCAGGTCGAGCATGTACGACAAACTGCGTGACAGCGAGGAGGACAAGATCAGGCTGAAAAGACAGCTGACTCAGAACGTTGCGCACGAACTCAAGACCCCGGTCAGCAGCATCCAGGGCTACCTCGAGACGATAGTCTCCAATCCGGATATGGACGAGCAGCAGCGCGAACAGTTCATCCAGAGATGTTTTGCGCAGAGCCGCAGGCTTTCAAGCCTGCTTGCGGACATCTCAACGCTGAACCGGCTCGATGACGCTCCAGGGGAATATTCATTTGAAAGCATCAACATTCTTTCCCTGCTTCAGACCATACAGAAGGATGTGTCGCAGCAGGCCGAGCAGAACTCCGTCAGATTCCTGTTTCTGGTCGATCCTGACGTGACAGTTCTGGGCAACCAGTCGCTTCTGTACTCAATTTTCAGAAATCTGACCGACAACTCCATCTCCTATGCCGGAACAGGCGCCACAGTAACAGTCCAGATTCTTGAGGAAAGTCCGGAATTCTACACTTTCAGCTTTTCTGACAACGGCCCCGGAGTGGCTCCGGAACACCTTCCGCATCTGTTCGAGAGATTCTACCGCATCGACAAGGGACGCTCTCGCAAGATGGGAGGCACCGGCTTAGGACTGGCTATCGTCAAGAATTCGGTCCTGCTTCACGGCGGAAAAATCTCCGTCAGGCTCGGCCAGGCCGGCGGTCTGGAGTTCGTCTTCACCCTTCGCAAGGCATAAGGCCGGAAAGGCAGCGGCGCCGGTGTGCGGAATGCTGCGATGCACAAAAAAAGAAGATGCCCTGAAAGGTCATTTCAAGGCATCCCGCTTCCGTTGAGATATCAGGACTCGAACCTGAACTGGCAGAACCAAAATCTGTAGTGCTACCATTACACCATACCTCAATTCGTTCTGCAAAGGTATTCAAATTCCGCCAATCCTGCAACATCCGGCGGACATTTGGACCTACTGCCTTTTCGCCTGGAAAAAGCCTGTCATCAGGGCCGCGCATTCTTCCGCCAGCGGTCCGGAAGTGACTTCGGTCTTCGGGTGGAGCAGGGAAGGGGAGTACAGCGAATATCCCCGCTTGGGATCAGGAGCGCCGTAAACTATCCTGCCTATCTGAGCCCAGCTGAGCGCTCCGGAACACATCGGGCAAGGCTCCACGGTGACGTACAAGGTGCAGTCGTTAAGATATTTCCCTCCCATCGCTTCAGTCGCGGCGGTGATGGCTATCATCTCGGCGTGCGCCGTCGGATCTTTGAGGCGTTCCGTCATATTCCGTCCCTTGCCGATGATTCTTCCGCGGCACACCACAACCGCCCCGATGGGAATCTCGTCCTCCTCAAGGGCAAGACGGGCTTCTCTCAGAGCCTCTTTCATATATTTCTCGTCGATGTCCATTATCTTGATGTGCATTGGTTTGAAGCAGGAAAAGGGGAAAAGAAAGAGGGTGACTGAAAGTCCAAGGCTTTCGCGTCACCCTCCTGGAATTCATCAGAATACGACGATTACCACCTGTCTTCAGATGATACAGTCAGTTTTTTGCGGCCGTGACGGCGACGGGAGGCAAGTACGCGGCGACCGTTGGCGGTTGCCATTCTCTCGCGGAAACCGTGCTTGTTCACGCGCTTGCGTCTGGATGGTTGAAATGTCCTTTTCATATCTTAATATTTTATAATTATCCAAATTCCCTCCACGCGGACTGCCTGTCCAGCCGAAGGCTGTCACCCGATAAAACGGGGTAGTCCAATAAAGGACTGCAAATTTAACCCTTTTGCCGTAAAATTCAAAATATTTTTGAAAGTTCAAGCCTTGAAAGCGTAACTTTCAGCGGATTTCCACCACGAACTTTCCGGAGAAATATTCATCTTTCAGCCAGCTGTCCACAGGCCAGGTAGAGACTGAACCCTTCTTCAGGTTCCAGCGGCACATAAGTGACGAAATCTCTTCGTTCAGGTCGCCGCCTTTGAGAAAAATCACTGACTGTGAATATTTTCCCTTAACCCAAGGGTAGAAGTCAACAAGCGAGGCGACCGCCCTGGACACAATGAAGTCGAACTTTCCGCCAATGCTTTCGCCTCTGGCGTTAATGACCTCCACGTTCGTCAGTCCGAGAAGCGAGGCTATCTCACGGGCTACCACGGTCTTTTTCCCGATAGAGTCGCAGAGCGTGAACTGCACGTGCGGAAACATCACGGCAAGCGGGATTCCCGGGAAGCCGCCTCCGGTACCGAGGTCGAGGACACTGATTTTCCCGCCGGCGGCCTGCCGGCCCTTCGGAAAGAATTCCTCAGGTCTGTTGATGCGAAGATATTCAGCGATAGCGAGCGAATGCAGGACGTGATGGTCGTAGAGGCCGTCGATGTCCTTCCTGGAAATGACATTTATCTTCGCGTTCCATTCCCTGTAGCCTCCGTCCATCAGTCGGAAGCGCTCCATCTGCTCCTCAGTGACTTCCGGGAATGATGTTTTCAGGAATGAAGCGAATTCCCCGTAGTCCATCATACTTCTTCCTCTTCCTTTTTGCGCATCTCGTCGATGAGCTGCTTTGACCTGCGGATACGGGTCTTGACCGTGTTCAGCTCAAGATTGAGAGATTCCGCTATCTCATTGTACTTCATCCCTTCAAGCAATCTTTTGCGTGCCACTTCGCGGTAGAGGTCGGGAAGGCGTTCGACGTACTTCGTGCGCTCTTCCTCGTTTTCGTTCTTGATCAGAGAACCGAGCGCATCCTCGTTCTGGTCAAGAATCTTCTCGACTGCGGAAGGCTTTGACTCGTCGTCGATGTAGACAATTTGGTTCTTGGGGTGCACCCTCTGCTCCTGCTCGATGACATCCAGAGCCGTGTTCCTGGCGATGATGCTGAGCCAGGTCAGGAATCTGCTCTTCTGCGGGTCGAAGGACTGGATCTGCCGGAATGCCTTCTCGAAGCTCCGGCTGCAGACATCGTCCGCATCATATTCGTTCATATTCTTGAACCGCACTTTGATGTAGGACCGTAGCTGGTCAATGTGGCGGTCCCAGAGAGCCGTGAAGGCCGGGCCGTTTCCTTGAAGTGCCAGACTGATCAGTTCATCAGTGGGCATCGAGCCAATTCTTTCCATAATTGCATTCTACTGTTAGTGGTACTGAAAGTTCTGCTACATTCTCCATTTCCCCGACGACAATCCCCTTCAGGATGCCGATCTCGTCAGGAACCGCATCAAACACCAGTTCATCGTGAATTTGGAGCACCATACGGCTTCTCAGCCCGGCGGCGGCCATCTTTTCATCTATGGAGATCATTGCCATCTTGATGATGTCCGCCGAAGTGCCCTGAATCGGGGCGTTGACCGCGTTCCTTTCAGCCAATGCCCTGACCGTGCCGTTCTTTGAGTTGATGTCGGGAAGGTATCTTCTTCTTCCGAAGAGCGTCTCGACGTAGCCGGTCTCCCGTGCGGACGCTTTCGTGTCTTCTATGAATGACAGGATGGAAGGGAATCCTGCGAAGTAATCGTCTATGATTTTCTGCGCCTCCTTGCGGCCGATTCTCAGTCTTTGGGCAAGACCGAAGGCTGAAATTCCGTACATTATGCCGAAATTGGCGGTTTTGGCGATGCGTCTCTGCTCAGGGGTCACCTGCTCGTGAGGGATCCCGAAGATCTTGGCGGCAGTCGCCGCGTGGACATCGATTCCCTGCCTGAAGGCCGTGATGAGATGCTGGTCGCAGCTCAGGTGGGCCATTATCCTCAATTCGATCTGGGAATAGTCGGCGGACAGCACGAGGCCGTCCGGAGTGCTTGGAACGAAGGCCTTGCGGATCTCCTTGCCGCGCTCGGTCCGTATCGGGATGTTCTGCAGGTTCGGGTTCGAGGAACTCAGCCTGCCGGTTGCGGTAAGGGCCTGGTTGAATGTCGTGTGCACCTTGCCGTCAACAGGTTCGATGTAGCTCGGGAAAGGCTCGATGTAGGTGGACAGCAGTTTCTTGACGGCCCTGAATTCCAGGATTTCATCGATTATCGGATGCTTGCCCGCCAGGTCGAGAAGTGTCGCCTCATCGGTCGAATAAGTTCCGTTGGCGTTCTTCTTCGGCTTTGCGGCAAGGTGCAGTTTCTCGAAAAGCACTTCCCCGATCTGTTTCGGAGAAGAGACATTGAGCGAAGGAACTTCTGCAAGTTCACGGATCTTCTTCTCCCTGTCTGCAGTCTCCGCCCTCAAGGCAGCTGTGAAATCCTTCAGGGAACCGAGGTCCACCTTGACCCCGTTGCGCTCCATCTTAGAAAGAACCTTCAGCAGAGGCTCCTCCATCGTTTCGTAAAGTTTAGTAAGCCCCTGGCTTTCAAGAGTCTCCGTCAGCTTGTCCTTCAGCAGGAGCAGAACTGCGGCCTCCTTGCTGCGGTCTGTCAGGATTTCGTCTGAAGGAATGTCGTCGAACAGCGAACCGGTCGTGGCCTTCGCTTCTCCGGCGGGTGTGTCCAGGGATATTCCCAGAAGCCCTTGCGATAGAACTTCAATCTTGTGGCTTTTCTCCGGGTCCGTCAGATAGTGCATAAGTGCGATGTCGTTGAGGCGGCCGCAGAGCGTTACCCCAGCCGCGGCGAGGATGTTCATCTGCCTTTTCAGGTCTTCTCCGCATTTTCCTACGGACGGGTCTTCCAGCAGAGCCTTGAAGTCCTTGCAGCTGCCTTCCGACACTTCGAACCTCCCGGCGGAGCGTGCGCCGACGATGATTCTTCTTGTCTTTGTGAATATGCCTCCGTCGGCTCCTTCCGTGATCACCGAGCAGATTCCGGCCTTCTTCGCCGCACGGACGGCTTCAACCGGTCCGCATCTGCGGATTTCAGGCAGGACGCTGTCCTTGCCGCTTACAGTTCCTGCGGCGGTTCCGAGGTATTTCTTAAGGGAACCGAATTCGTATTTCTCGAACAGGTCGGCAAGCGCCGGACCGTAGGCCGTGTTGACCTTCATAGCTTCCGTGCTGACATCGACGCTGACGTCCGTCCTGATTGTGACCAGTTCCTGACTGAGCCGGATGTGGTCTTCCGCCTCCTCGAACTGGGCTTTCTGTCTTGGCTTGAGCTCGTCCAGATGCTCGTAGATTCCTTTGACGGAACCATATTCAGCGAGCAGCTTGCAGGCTCCCACTTCGCCTACTCCCTTCACTCCTGGAACGTTGTCCGCAGTGTCGCCGCAGATGGTCAGCACATCGATCACCTGAGAAGGAGACTTGATGCCGTATTTCGCGCACACTTCCTTGACCCCGATGATCTCGTCGTCGCCTCCGGACTTGCCGGGCTTGTACTGCAGGACGTGCTCGCCTATCAGCTGGCCGTAGTCCTTGTCGGGAGTGACCATATACACGTCCAGACCTTCGCCGGAGCATCTTTTCGCCATCGAACCGATGACGTCGTCGGCTTCGAAGCCTTTGACCATCAGCGTAGGGATGTTCATCGCGGAACACAACTCGGTCAGCGGCTCGAGCGCATCGATGACAAGCTGAGGAGTTTCCCTGCGGTTCGCTTTGTATTCGGGGTAGAGCTTGTTCCTGAATGTTCCTCCGGGAGGGTCGAAAGCCACCGCGAGATAGTCCGGCGACTCACGCCCGATCAGTTCCAGAATGTACTTCGTGAATCCGAAAAGAATCGACATGTCAGCTCCTTTGGAGTTGATCATCGGCTTTCGGAGAAACGCGTAGTACATCTTGAAGATGAGCGCGTGTCCATCAATGAAGAAAATTTTTCCCGGCATTCGCGTGTCGTTCTGTGGTTCGCAATACACCTTTACTAACTGTCTGTGACACCGGCTCTGAAAAAATCCGGAAGGTGAAATCCGCTCTCTGCGCCTGCTGTTCCCGGAAATGCCTGTATCCAAACAAAAATAGTGAATCCATTTTTCATTTCAAAATTTTTCTAAATCAGGGATTCTTCCGCCGTCTTGAGCTGCAGAGAGTTTATGGCCTTATCTGTTTTATGCTGAGCGTGGTGTCCGAATATTCGGCACCGTCGTGAATGTCGTGGGTGGAGAAAATAATTGTCGGTCCGGGAGCGCCGGGATTCCCGTGGGCGATGTCCCTGAGTGTCCGCAGGATCATTATCCGGTTGTCCACGTCAAGGAACGCCGTCGGCTCGTCAAGGAGAATGACGTTCGCTTTGCGGGTGAGCGCGGCAGCTATGCAGGCCTTCTGGAACTCCCCGTCCGAAATCGTGCTTATGTCCTTGCCGGCAAGGATGTCTAGGCCGAGCTGCCCGATCACGTCCTCCAGGTTCTTTTCCGCCCGGGCGTCGAGCCTTCCGAAAATCCCGGACCTGGCAAGAAGGCTCGTGCGGATGAACTCCCTGACCGAAAACCCTTTGACTTTTGGAATATGCGTGGGCACCATCACGACTTCGCCTCCGGTCAGGATGCTTCCTGAAACCGGACGCAGCAGCCCGGCAACTGTCTTGAGCAGAGTGCTTTTCCCGCTCCCGTTCGCTCCCCGGAGCATTACGCAGGTGCCGTCGGAATAGTCTTCGTCGAAGGGCCCTGCCGCAGGTTCCCCGTAGCCTACGATGAGATTTTCAAGCTTGAGCATATCACCTCCTTTTCATAAGTATGGCGATAATGATCGGAATCCCTATGACAGCCATAGTGCTGCCGACAGGTACGGGCACGGGAAAGGCCAGGGACAGGATGTCAGCGGAAAGCGCCAGGCCTGCCCCGACTGCGGCGCAGGCCGGTATGACGCGCTTGTGCACCGATGTGCCGGTCAGTGCTCTTGCCAGGTGCGGGGCGACGATTCCCACGAAGCCGACCGGTCCGCAGAACGCCGTGACCGCTCCGGCCATCAGGCAGCTGCCCGCCATCGCCATATTCTTTATCTTCGGCAGGTCAGCACCCGCCAGGCAGGCATATTCATCGCCGAAAAGGGCTATGTCCAGACCTTTGCAGTTCAAGATTGCAAGCAGCAGCCCGACTGCGAAGGCTCCGGCTATGACGGCCACTTCACCGGCCCTGTTGCCTGAAAAACTGCCAGCCGACCAGCTGTAGAACACCTTCAGGCTTTCCGCGTTGGCTGAATACTGGAGGATGGACGTGGCTGCGCTGAACACGAATCCAAGCATCACTCCGAAGATCAGAAGGGTGGCTGTGCTTTGCACTCTGGCCGCCACCGCGACCACCAGAACCGATGTCAGAAGCGCTCCGAGGAAGGCTGAAGCCGCGACCGTGAGGCCGGAAAGGGCCGCCGGCAGGGAAGTGCCGACAATCAGGGTGGCGATGGCCGCGCCCGTACCCGCTCCGGCGCTGACCCCCATAATGTGCGGGTCTGCCAGCGGGTTTCTGAATATGCTCTGCATCTGCAGTCCCGCCAGGGAGAGTCCGGCACCGGCGAAGACCGCCGTCAGCATCCGGGGAAGTCTGAGTTTCAGGAATATGGTCGCGTCCAGACCGCTGATTCCGGTGTCTCCGGCGAGCAGGTCGGCTCCTGCAAGAACCGCGACCGCCGCCGTGAGAAGGAATGTTGTTATGCCGGACTTCATCTTCAAAAATGCCTTTCGAACCGCAAATTACTTACTTTTATTCGTTTTCTGCGCACTTTTTCACTAATTTTACCAAATCAAAGGAACATTTATGAACAGAAGAACATTAATTCTCGCGGCAGCGATACTGCTTGCCGTCGGACCGGCCGCATCGGCTCAGAAAAAGAACAACGTCTCCAAGGGAGGTGCTTCCTCCGAGGTGAAAGGAGGCATTTCCACCGAAATGCTGACCGAAATCCGCAAGGGCTATGAAGGCACCGCTTCGGACAAGGCCATCCGCAACGCCCTCAATTCGGCCTCGATCAATGTGCTGGCCTCCAATGCCGAGAACATTGCCATGATCGATACGCATTTCTCCGACCAGGTCAGGACGAAGGGCCGCACCAACCAGAAATCGTCAGGGCGCTGCTGGCTTTTCTCTGGACTGAACGTGTTGAGAGCTAAGATGATAGATAAGTTTGACCTGGGAGCGTTCACTTTCTCCCAGAACTATGTGTTCTTCTATGACCTGCTTGAGAAGTCGAACCTTTTCCTCCAGGGAGTGATCGACACCAAGGATATGACCTTCGCCGACCGCCAGGTCGACTGGCTTTTCAGCCATCCGGTCAGTGACGGCGGACAGTTCACCGGAGTGTCTAACCTGGTCACCAAGTACGGTCTCCTTCAGAGGTGATGCCTGAGACCTATTGCGCCAACAACACCTCGCAGATGCGCACCCAGCTTGCCAACAAGCTCCGCGAGGATGGCCTCAAGCTTCGTGACACCGCTGCCAAGGATTGTCCTGCCGTCAAGACCGAAATGCTCAAGGAAATCTACAGGATGCTCGTCCTCTGCCTCGGCGAACCTCCGGTCGAGTTCGAGTGGAGCCGCTACAATTCCAAAGGCGAGTTCGTCAGCCGCAAGACCTACACTCCGAAGTCCTTCTATGACGAATACGTCGGCGCGGACCTCGAGAACAACTACATAATGGTGATGAACGACCCTACCCGCGAGTACGGCAAGGTCTATGAAATCGATTACGACAGGCACGTCTATGACGGACAGAACTGGCTGTATGTCAATCTTCCTGTCGAGAAGATCAAGGAGATGGCCATCGCTTCCATCAAGGACAACACCGCAATGTACTTCTCCTGTGACGTCGGCAAGTTCTCCGACCGTCAGAAAGGTACTCTAGACCTGAAGAACTACGACTACAATTCGCTGTTCGGAACCACCTTCGGAATGGACAAGAAGCAGAGGGTGCAGACTCACGCAAGCGGATCCTCCCACGCGATGAATCTGATCGCCGTTGACATCAAGGACGGCAAGCCTGTCAAGTGGATGGTGGAGAACAGCTGGGGAGCCGACTCCGGCTACAAGGGCAATCTGATAATGACCGACGAATGGTTCGACAACTATATGTTCCGCCTGGTGGTCGAGAAGAAGTACGTTCCTGCCGATGTCCTTGAACTGTTCAAGCAGAAGCCGATAATGCTTCCGGCCTGGGACCCGATGTTCGAGCCTGAAGAATAGGGAAAACGCTCTGGCCGGAACGGCTTACGGACCGGCCGGAGAATTGGAAAGCAAAAGTCCTGGCGCTGATTCCGGCGCCAGGACTTTCTGCTTTTCGGGCGGACTTCCGTTGCCCGCCGCGTGTGGATTCTAGTTGTTCACGGGACGGAGAACGAAGACGAACTCACGCTCTGCTGCAGGGACGAGGTAGTTGTCCAGCGGCATCGTGCCCCAGGAGTGGATTCCTCCCACGCCCATCTGCACGAGGTCGAAATTGACGTAGGTCGTGCCGAATGCGCGGTCGTTTTCGTGGGCCTTGGCCTTGAGGTTGAGCGAATGTCTCGGAGCGCCGGTCTGCGTGTTGCTCTTGTTGGCGCGCTGCGGAGTCCCGTTCAGGGTGCAGTCGAGGTCGCTGATGGAGAACGGAAGCGCTGAAGCCGAGAACCTGGTGTCTGCCGTGACCTCAAGACCGGTTCCGTTAGGGTCGAGGACTCTGAAGTACCTCAGGTCAGTCTTAGTGCCGGATTCCTGTGAGCGGACGTAGCCGTAATGGTACTGCTCGTTCACGCTCTGTACGTAATGTCCGACTGTGGCGGCGGTGTTCCTGTCGCTGTAGTTCTCCCATGGGCCCTTGCCGTAGAAGTCAACGGTGGAGAAGCGCCCCGGCATCGCGAACTTCATTCCGAAGCGGAACATTCCCGGAGCCTTGGACAGGCTGCCGGCATCCTTCATCTTTTCCGTGCCGCGCACTGAACCGTCGCTGTAGATTTCGTAGTTCATCACAACGGTTGCCGCTCCGGCGGCGATAGGTTCATATTCAGCGCTCATCGACATTCCGGCGAGTTTGCCTTCCGCATCCGCGATGTTCCTGACGGAGATTGAACCGGCCTTGAGCTTGAAGACAGGGTACCTCCAGACATTCATCGTCTTGTGAAGGCTCGCTCCCATATCGTTCTCGGTCAGGGCCCTGGCGAACTCCGGAGTAAGAGGCTCGCTGAGCATCTGCACGCCGTTGACGGTGTAGCCTGTCATGAATCCGGTGCTGCTGTCGAAGGTCGCGGTCCAGTCTGAAACACGGTCGCCGGCGGTTCCTGCGTAGGAGAAAGAACCGGAGAAGATGTGGGAGTCAGCGGTTTCCCTGTGGGAGATGACATTGCCGAAGACTGAAGCAGATCCGGCAGGGAATGCCTTCGCTTCGCCTTCCCGGAGAGCGATCTGGTCGTAGGAAACCTCGGTGCCGGCCGGAAGCGCTCCGTCCGGAGTCTTCAGGACGTAGGAGACGTTCAGGAATATGTCCGCGGCGGATTCAGGAACCGACTTGATGCCGAGGTCGACCGTGGCGGTCTTCTGAGGGGCGATGTCAAGGTTCTCGACAACACCGGTGGAAGCGATTTCTCCGTCGGCGGTGATGTTCCACAGAAGCCTGTACTGGCTCAGGTCCTTGAAGAAGTGCTCGTTGTAGACGTTCACCTTGCCGTTTCCTGCATTTGTGGTGTGGATGTTCCTGTACTGGTAGCGGATTTCGTAGGCGTGAGGATGGAGGGTCCTGTCTGCGGCAATGATGCCGTTGCAGTTGAACGAACCGTCCGAAGGGTCATATTCATTGAAATCACCGCCGAAGGCGAAGATGTGGTCGGTGCCGCCCTCGCTGGAAGGCCAGCGGAGAGCCTGGTCCACGAAGTCCCAGATGAAACCGCCCTGGAAGGTAGGATACTTGCGGATGAGGTCCCAATATTCCTTGAAATTGCCGACCGAGTTGCCCATCGCGTGGGCATATTCACACTGGATCAACGGTTTGCCTTCTTTGCGCAGCACGATTGCCTCGCACTCGGCAGGGGAGACGTACATCGGGCAGTGGATGTCCGTGTTGGCGCCGCCGCAGGCTCTTTCATACTGTACCGGTCTGGTGCCGTCGTTGTCCTTCATCCACTGGTAGCAGGCGGTGAAGTTCTCGCCGTCGCCGGCTTCGTTGCCGAGGCTCCAGATGATGACGGAAGGATGGTTGAAGTCGCGACGGAGCATCCTCTGGTTGCGGATAAGGTGGGCGGCCTTGTAGTCGGCCCTGTGCGCAAGGGATTCGTCGCCGTAGCCCATTCCGTGGGACTCCAGGTTGGCTTCATCGACCACGTAGAGACCGTACTTGTCGCAGAGGGCGTACCACCTCGGGTCATCCGGATAGTGGCAGGTGCGCACTGCGTTCATATTCAGCTCCTTCATAATGCGGATGTCCTTGATCATGTCCGCTTCGGAGACAACGTAGCCCTTGTCTGTGTTGACCTCGTGACGGTCGGCGCCCTTGATGAGGACAGGCTTTCCGTTGACGAGCAGCTGGCTGTTCTTGATCTCGATAGTCCTGAATCCGAAGTCGACGGACGTGCTTTCGGCTACGCCCTTCGTGTCGGAAGCGGTTACCTTGAGGGTGTAGAGGTTAGGGATTTCGGCGCTCCAGAGGGTAGGGGAG
>CAVCDF010000142.1:0-10707 GCA_963600795.1 Anaerotignum sp.
TGTCCCAGGAACTGCCCACGGCGATTCCGCCCACAAGAATCTTGGAGCAGACCGCATCACCGAGCAGGTAGCCGAACAGGCCCACGAATCCGGCGGCTGTGCCGGCTGCGTTCTTTGGCACGAGGTTCAGCGCCTGCACTCCGGTGAGCGCGACGGGACCGTAGATGAAGAAGCCTATCAGACACAATGCGATGTAGATAAACGTCTTCTGAAGAGCCGGGGAAGCGGAGATGACGCCCGAGCCGACCATCCAGTAGAGCAGCACGCCGAGCAGGCAGAAGAACATGCAGATCACGTTCATCGGAGCGCAGCGGCCCTTGAATATCTTCGAAGTGGCCCAGCCGCAGGCCAGAGTGCCGACCGCCCCGACTATGTTGTGGACGGAGAAAGCAACCTTGCTCTCGGCGGCCGTCATTATCGCCTTCTCCTGCAGGTAGGTAGGAGCCCAGTCACCTATTCCGTAACGGACCATATAGACGGCCACGTTGGAGATGGCGACGATCCACAGGAGCCTGTTCTTGAACACATAGTCCACGAAAAGTGTTTTGAACGGGAGCTTCTCGTCGGCCGCTCCCTTGGACTTGATGCCTGTCCAGTCTTTCCTCCAGTCCTGGACTGAAGGGAGTCCGCAGGACTGGGGCGTGTCGCGGATGGCCCACCAGCAGAACCCGGCGATCAGCAGAGCCACGACTGCGGGGAATATGAAATCGCCCCTCCAGCTCTGTGTGCTGCCGAAAGCGTCGAAGATCATAACTCCTGCGATGGCGAGGAAGCCCAGCGAAAAACTGCCGATGGTGTGCGAGACGTTCCACACGCTCATCTTGAAACTGCGCTCGTTCTGGCTGAACCAGTGCGCCATTATCCTGCCGCAAGGAGGCCAGCCGAAACCGCTCAGCCAACCCACGGCAAGCATAAGTATGAATATGATGGCCGTGTTCAGAGCTGTGTTCGCGCCGAACGGCACGAGACCGGTGACGATCATCGTCAGGGCCGACAGGACGAGGCCCACGCAGAGGAACTTCCTTGCGTCGGACCTGTCGGAGACGCTGCCCATTATGAACTTCGAGAACGCATAGGCGATCGAGACCGCCGACATCGCGAGACCGGCCTTGCCTGCGTCCAGGATTCCGTCCTTGATCATTTCGGGGGCGGCCAGGGAAAGGTTCTTTCGTACAAGATAGTAGCCGGCGTAGCCGAGAAATGCTCCGAGGAACACTTTCGTGCGCATCGCCTTGTAGGTTTTGTCAATTTTGTCTTCCGCTACCGGCGTTCCGGCCTTGGGCGGATCAAGAAATCTGGACATAATGTTTTTACTCAGTGTTATTTTTATTCAGGATTATTCATAACCGTTACACAAAAATATCCAATCCTGACATAATAACCAAATACCCGCAAGCGCAGAAGGCTTGGCGGAATGTTTCACCCTCAGTCAATCAGACACTTGCCGCTGTCGGAATCGGTGTAGAGGACAGCGCTGCCGTGACGGCGCATCACCGTGGCCGGACAGGCCTCGGAAACCGGACCGAAGACCGTGGCCTTCACCGCATCTGCCTTGGTGGCTGCAGGGACCATACAGAAAAGATGGTCGGCTCCGAACAGAGCAGGGACAGTCAGAGTCACGGCATAGCGCGGCACCTCGTCAATGGAGGCGAAACAGCCGTCGTGGACCTGCTGCATACGGCATTTCTCATCGAGGTCGACCTTCTTGACCAACAGCGGGTCGTTGAAATCGGCCACGTGGGGATCGTTGAACGCGATGTGTCCGTTCTCACCGATCCCCATGCAGACGATGTCCACCTTGACTTTACCAAGAATCCCGGAATATCGGCGTATGGTCTCCTCGACATCGGTGCCCGTGCCGATATATTCAACGCTTCCGAAAGGCACTTTGTCGAAGATCGCCGCCCGGAGGAAGTTGCCGAAACCCTGCGGAGCGTCAGCCGGAAGGCCGACATATTCATCCATATGCAGGGCGTGGATTCTCCCCCACTCTATGCCCGGCTCGGCCGCGAGAGCCGCGAGGAACTCGTTCTGCGATGGGGCAGCCGCGAAGACAATATGGATCTCGTCCTTGCTGGCGAGCAGATTTCGGATGCAGGCGGCCGCGTCCGAAGCGGCGGCACGTCCCATCTCCTTCCTGTCACCAAAAACCTCAACCTTCAGGTTGTCAACCTGCATTTCCTTGATTTTCATATTATTGATACACTATTTTTCCAGCGATTATCGTTTTTTTGATTCTGATGTCATCGTCGAAGACGACCACATCGGCATCCTTGCCGGGTTCAAGCGAACCCTTGCAGTCGAAGACGCCCATCACCCTGGCCGGGTTCTCGGTCATCATCTTCACAGCGTCGCAGACCGTGCAGCCGGCCACCGTCACCATCGTGCGCACCAGGCGGTCGGTCGTGGCCACGCTCCCGGCGAAGGCGCTGCGGTCAAGAAGTTTGGCGACACCGTCCTCAACGATCACCTCCTGCCCGTCGGCGAGGCTTCCCAGAACGCTCTTCCCTTCCGGCATGCCGGCGGCCCGCATCGAATCGGTCACGAGGGAGATGCTGTCCACGCCCTTGATCTTCAGCAGCAGACGCAGCAGGTCCTTCGGCACGTGTATGCCGTCGGCGATGATCTCGATCTTCATCCCGTCCTGCCAGTAGCCATATTCAATGACACCCGCGTAGCGGAACGCGTTGCGGCGGGAAATCGTACTCATGCAGGAATAGAAATGTGTCATCAGGGTGGCTCCGGCCTTGTAGGCGGCGTCGCAGTCGGCAAAGGTTGCGTCCGTGTGGCCGATGGAGGCCACTATGCCGCGCCTGTGGAGTTCTGCGGCGAACCTGTCCGCTCCCTCGAGTTCCGGTGCGAAACTCCAGCGCGAGATGGACGGACACCTGTCCAGAATCTCCATATATTCCTCCGGACGGGGATTTCTCAAGTACCTCGGGTCCTGGGCCCCGGCGTAAAGGGGGCTGAAATAAGGACCTTCAAGGTGCATTCCTCCGAACCGCGCTCCGTCAGCGTTCAGCGACGAGGCTTTGCGGAAAGTCTCGAAGGATTCGAAGAGAATCTCGTTAGTGCTTGTGAGAGTCGTCGGGTAAAGCAGGGTCGTGCCGTGGACGGCGTGCATCCTGGCGGCGGTGAGGAAGGCCTCCACAGTGCCATCCATAAAATCCGAACCGCCGGCCCCGTGGGTGTGCATGTCGATGAACCCGGGGCTGACGTAACAGCCTTCGCAGTCAATCACTTCCGCGCCGGCCGGAACGCAGTCCGAGACGCCTTCGACAAGGCCGTCCCTGATGACCAGCACCCCGCGGGCGATCGTGTTCCGGACGATGATCCGTCCGTTTGTCAGTGCAGTTACCATTTCTCTATCTTATAACCGTAAACAGCGTAGAAAATCATATAGGCGAAACAAGGAATCAGAAGCCAGTAGGCCGCCTGGAGACTCATATGGTCGGAAGCCGCGCCGTAGAGCAGCGGAAGGATCGCGTTGCCGCACAGGGCCATCACGAGCAGGCAGGAGCCGAGGCTTGTCCAGCGGCCCAGACCGCGGATGGCGAGCGGCCATATTCCCGCATAGATCAGCGAATTCGGGATTCCGAGAAGCACAAGACTCCAGATCGAGGCCTTCGGGGGCAGGACAAGGACAAGGGTAGACAGCACGAGGCCTGTGATGGTGCAGACCACCAGAGACTTCTGCTGACTGATGTATTTCGGGATGAAGAAGACTCCGAGCAGGTAGCCCAGGAGTATGCAGCCGAGGGTATAGGAAGGGAAGACCTTCGCCGCGGCGAGGTCCATCCCCATACTCTGGGCATAGCCGATGATTGTACTGACAGTGATCTGCTGGCTGCCGAGGTGGCAGAACAGGGCAAGAACTCCGAGCACAAGGTAAGGGTACTTCCAGACCGACTTCCTGTCACCGTCCGATGAGCCGGAGCCGTTGGACTTGTCCGGGTTGATGTCCTGCATCGGAGACTTGTAGAAAATCAGACCAAAGATGAAGAGCAGGACTGCCAGCACTGCGTAAGGCACGATCACTCCCCTGACCAGTCCGTCAAGGGCGGCTTCCTTGGCCGCTCCTGTCAGCAGTCCGGCCTCCACCTGGTCCATAACCTCCTTGTCCTGCGGACGGATTACCGCCGCCGCGAAGATCAGCGGAGCCAGGATTCCAGCCAGTTTGTTGCAGATGCCCATCACGCTGATTCTCTTGGCGGCGCTCTCGTAAGGGCCGATGATGGTCACGAACGGATTGGCGACCGACTGGAGGATCGCCAGGGCGGTCCCGATGGTGAACAGGGCCAGGAGGAAGAGGCCGTAGGTCCTAGTCAGAGCCGCAGGCCAGAACAGCAGCGCTCCGGCCGCCATTATCCAGAGTCCGATGGTCGCGCCCTTCTTGTAGCCGGTCCTTCTGAGGAGGAAGGAGGCCGGGATCGTCATCACGAGATAGGCGATGTTGAAGGCGAACGTCACCAGATAGGTCTGCACGCCGCTTTTAAGTTCGCAGGCGACTTTGAAATATGGTATTAGGATTGAATTGACCCAGGAGACAAGGCCGAACACGAAAAACAAGGCCCCGAGCATCGCAAGGGAGAGCAGATAGTTCCAGCGGCTGCCGGAAGACAGGTTCTGTGCGGATGAATTCATGACTTTATTATGCGGTTATTTGCTCCACGCACTCTCAACGCAGATTTTATCGTTACAAAGATAAACAATTTCCGAGCAGAAACGGTTGCTGATAATCGTCATTGAATCCTCAAAAACCGTCACAAGGGAATGAAAACTTCTTCATTCACCGCTTGCGCGGAGTCGGAATATTCATTAATTTTGAGGCTTATGGAAGGGAACATCAAAAAAAAGGATGTCGTCAAGATTCTTCTGGTGACGGATCTGTCCAGCGGCTACGGCCGTGGGCTTCTGAACGGTCTGGTGAGTTACGCTCAGAGCCAGAAAGGCTGGGCGTTCTACCGTATGCCGCTGTACTACAGGATGATGCACGGCGACAAGGAGATTATCCGCTGGGCGAAGAAATGGGATGTGGACGCCATTGTGGCCCAGATGAACGACATCGATGTGAAAATGCTCAGCGAGATGAACATCCCCATCATCGTGCAGAACTACAAGGACAGGATTCCGGGCGTGTGCAACCTGACTGGAGACTACATAGGGACCGGAAGGATGGCCGCCGACCACTTCCTCAACCTCGGCTACAGAAGTTTCGCCTACTACGGAATCCACGAATCCGTCTGGTCCAGAGAGCGGCTTGAAGGTTACCGGAGCAGGCTCGCCGAAACCGGGCTGACGGTCGACACCTACCTTGAGCCCTCCGGCAGCGAGTCCTGGAACCAGGATTTCGACGCCATAGGCAGATGGCTGCTCTCCCTGCCGGAAAACACCGCCGTCTTCTGCTGCGACGACTACTATGCCCTGCACGTCACGGAGACCTGCAAGATCTTCGACATCGCAGTCCCGGACACGCTCGCGATTCTCGGCGTGGACAACGACGAGATGCTCTGCAACATCTCAAACCCGCCCCTTTCCTCAATCGTCATCGATGCGAGAAACGGTGGCTACGAGGCGGGAGCGGTGATCGGGAAGCTGATCGACGGGGAGATCACTGAGCCTGTCAACATCAGAGTCCCGCCGCTCAGGGTCGTGAGCAGGGGGTCGACGGAAAAATACGCGTCGAAGGACAGGTACGTGCAGAAGGTCATTGAATATGTCTGGAGAAACTTCGGCAGTCTGTCCGGTGTGGAGGAACTTCTCGAACTTGTGCCGCTTTCCCGAAGGATGTTCGAGAAGAGGTTCAAGAAGGAGACCGGCACGACCATCTACCAGTTTCTGCAGAACTACCGCATCGACAGGTTCGCCGAGATGCTGGTGTCCAGCGACCTTCCGGTCGAGGACATCGCGATCTCGTGCGGTTTCGCCGACGGAAAAAATGTATCAAGGGTGTTCCACGCCCGCAAGGGGATGACACCCAGTGAGTTCAGAAGGAAGAAAGGGGACCTTTCTTCCTTCTGAACAATCCCTATTTAATTCCGTACTTGCGGAGGATTTTGCGGAGGGGCTTGGCGACGGATTCAGCCCAGAGGGTGTGGCCGTAGTCCGACGGATGGGTCCCATCGACTGTGGTCTCGTGAGCCTTCACGGCCGGGCAGGCTGTCTTGATGTAGTAGACATCATCGTACTTCCTGACGGCTATGCGCATCAGGCTATCGGCCATCGCCATCTTGGCGCTCTCGAACCGTTCCACGGCAGTGTCGAAGCGCCTGCCCTCGCGGTAAAGCGTGCTCTGGAATATGAGAGGGACACCCGGATGGGCTTTCTGAATCTTCTCGATGAACGGGAACAGCCTCTTCTCGATCAGTTCAGCACTCGGGTTGGAGAAGCAGTCGAAAAGGAAAGCGTCCACATCGGCGGCGCAGAGGACATCGGCGTAATAGTCCTGCATCTTGCAATGACCGCCGCAAGCGATGCTGAGGAACTGGAAACCGGTCAGCCTGCCCAGCTGGCAGATGTAAGGCATCCCAGCCCTTGAAGAGCTGGTCCCGTGGGTGAAACTCGAGCCGAAGACCCCTATCCTGTACCTGAACGGATTGGCCGAAGCCTCGATGACCGACCCAAAGTCCGTCCCGATCTTTATGGAGTTCTCCTCGCTGAAGACAGGAAGATAGAGAAGGCACTCGTGCATCGACCCGTCCATATTCCTGACGATGGTCACCTCGGAGTCCGGCTTCTTGTCCGGAGCCACGCCGGAGCCGGCCCAAACCCACCTTCCGTCCTGAAGGATGTAGAGGTCATAGCCTCGGGCGGAAAGCGCCGTGGTGTTGGAAGGGAAGGCCCTGTCGGCGAAGTCCGTTCTGACCGTGATTGTCTTCGAGTCTGTCCTGAAAGCCACCGAGATGCCGGCGGACATCCGTACCTGCTTGTTTTCCAGGGCCGTGAACCCCTTGAATCTCACCGTGTCAACCCTATGGTAAGGATTCGGAGTGTCAGGCATCAGTTTGCCCACCAGCGTCAGATCCGACGCTTCTGTAAAAGTCCGGTCCTGAGCCGCAAGAACCGCTGCAGCGACAAGCAGCGCGAATATTGTTGCAAAGCCACGTTTCATACTTTATTCCTTTATTTATTATTTATTCTTTTTTCAGCGTCACGCTCGGGTTCTCGGTGGCGGCGCGGTAGCAGCGGGCGGTCACCACGAGGGCGGTGATCAGCAGCACGGCCACAAGAGCCACGGCGAACACCCAGACATAAACGGGGATCCTGTAGGCGAAGCCGGAAAGGTAGCGGTTGACGATCCAACAGCTCAGCGGCACCGCAAGGATGAAGCAGACAACCACAATCCTTGCGAACTCCTCGTTGAACATTTTAAGGATCTCGCCTACCGTGGCTCCGTTCACACGTCTCACACCGATTTCCTTGCGGCGGTATTCAGTCTCGAACATCACGAGGCCGAACACTCCCATCAGCGAGATGATTATGGCCAGCAAAGTGAAGAGGACGATCAGACGCGAGAAATTCGTCTCGGTCTCGTACTGTCCCTGGAGTTTCTTGTCAAAGAGCTGCACGTCAAGACTTTCCTTGTCGACAGTCGGGTCGAGTCCGCTGACGACGTCCGTGATCTCCTTCATCACGGCCGGAAGGTCGGCGTTCTTCTGCGTGCGCACGAAAAGGGTCGTGAGCGGCCTCCAAGGATGTTTTCCGAAGATGTAGAGCGCTATCGGCGAGACCTCGTCCTTGAGCGAGGTGAAATTGAAATCGCGGCAGAAACCGGCGATCTCGGCCGGGAAGCTCGTGTGACCGACGAGCTTGTCTTCCAAAGTGAAACCGAACTTGTTCTTCGCGGCTTCATTGAATATGAACACTCCGTCCTCGCTCTGTTCGTCGGCTTGGGTGAAGTCCCTTCCCTCGACGACAGGAATGCCCATGAACTGCAGGAAGTTCCAGGCGACCGGATAGCACTGGAAATTGATCTGGTCATCCTTGAACGACCTTCCCCAGCCCATACGGTTCGGCTGCACGAGGTCACCGTCGGCCCAGGTGATGTCCTTGACCTGAGGATCTTCCATAAGTTTAGCCCTGATGGTTTCCGGGGATGTCGAAGCCACGCTTCTGTTGAGGGTCGCAACGATGAGTTCCTCACTGTCAAATCCCATGTCGTGACCGACCATGAACTTTCGCTGAAGCCCCACGAAAGTGGCGCAGATTATCAGCGTGATTGAGATCAGAAATTGCAGACCCACAAGCACATACCTCAGCACACGGCCTCTGGAGCTTGTGGCGAAGGAGCCTTTCAGAACCAAGGCCGGTGAGAAGGAAGTTATGTAGAACGCCGGATAGAGGCTCGTGGCCACGGCGAACACCAGTCCGAGGACGATGGTGAATATTCCTACACCCACGTTCGCTCCGAACGAGGTTGAGCAGGTGATGAGGTTCGCCGAAGTGGTGTTCTGGAAGATCAGCACGACGGCCGCGGCGCAGGCCAGAGAGACCGAAATCAGCGCCACCGCTTCCCCCACGCAGCCCAGGACAAGACTCGTCCGCGAGGCTCCAAGCACCTTTCTGGTGTTGACGGAGCGTATCTTGGTAGGCACAAGGGCGAAGAAGAAGTTGACGAAATTGATGAAGGCGATGAGAATCACGAGGATAGCGACGGCCAGCAAAGTGTACGTGGTGGACTTGTTGCCGGTGGCGCCCACAGGATTGGCCACAGTCTTGTCAAAGTAGATGTCGGCAAGCGGAATCAGGTGGATTTCAAACCGCTTGAGAGTTTCGGACTTGGTCTCCTCGTCAGAACCCATAACCTCTCCGAGCGCTTCAGCCATAAGTTTGCGGCTGGAAGTTTCCAACTCTTCTTTCGATACGCCCTCCTTGGCCTTGAAGAAGTAAGGGAAGGACCATTCGCTCCAGTCGTCAAGGCCCTCGTCACCGATCGGGTCCATTATCTCGAAACTTGCAAGGTCAGTGTTCGCCGGCATATCCTTGTAGATGGCGACCACATTGACATCCACGAAAGTGCCGGTCCGCCAGTTTCTCTCTTTGAGATTGGAGCCGACCTCAAGGCCGTACTTCCTGGCGGCCGACTCGCTCACGGCGAAGTCCACACCGGGTCTGACGAAATTGTCCCAGGAGCCTGCGGCGAGTTCGAAGCCGAACACATCCAGGGCCGTCTTGCTCATCGAAGATGATTTGATCTTGACGCTCGGGTCGGACAATTGCGGATTCTTGCCGTCACCGATGATGTATTCCATCTCCCGGCCGTCCAGATAGCCGGTGCCGCCGGCCTCGATCTGCGAATCGGAAGAGATTATGTGTTCAAAAGGCGGGCGGTCCACCCAAAGCATGAAGCTGCCTTCGGTGTACCAGTCAGGAATCGACACGCAGTAGATTCTCTCCACGTCCTTCACGCCGCGGTTGTAGCTCAGGTCGTGATGCACCTGCACCAGAATTATGTACAAGGCGGCGAAGGCCACCGTCATTCCAAGCACATTCAAAGCCGCGGACAGCGGCGTACCCAACTTTCTTCTGCCGAACATTCCCATAATTTATGAATATCACTGCGTCAGCCCTCGTTTCCAGGATTGCGCAGGACACCGGAACCACTTCTGTGCCAAAACAACCATCACATTATCAATCAATACAATACATAGTATAGGCGGCGATTCAAGTGTAAAAAAACTTTACACCGCTGTAAATTAATTTTACAATATTCCGCAATAAGGTCATTCCACCAGGACAGGCGGGGCCGTAGGAATGAATGATGCCTCGTCAAACTCGTCAAGCTGGGCGCGGTTGAAGGCCCGTGAAGAAACGGAACGGTTGACCGCATCGTAGGCCACGAAGGTTTCGTAATCATATTCCCAGCCGCTGCCTTCCGAGATGGTCATTATCCTCTTGTAGATCGCTTCTCTTGAAGGGGCGTTGTAGCCGCCCACATTGTGACGCATTATGCTGCTTTCCGTAGGACGGTAGGCTCCGTACTGATAGGTCAAGGCCCCTTCGTAGACTCCCACCTGGCCGGTGTAACGGGAATCGGAAAGGAATTTCGCCCAATGCACGCTCGACCGGTCGGAAGTCACGTCAACGTTCGCTCCGGCTCCGCAGATGAGGTACCACCACTTGTGGGACAGCACCTTGTCGGAAGGGATGGTTCCCGAGTAGTTGTACTCGTCGGACAGTTTGGCGAATCCGTGCCCTGCCGCCTCGTGGCGGACCAGCTGACCGAACCTGTCGGCGCTGCCGTAAGCCATCGGAATGTAGGCCACTGCCTTGCCGTCCGACCAGTAGTAGCAGGTGCCGGCGTATTTGGTGGAATTGAGGATGACCAGGACTACGGTCTTGCTCAGTTCTGTGCCGCCGACCTTGCCGGCGTAAGAAAAAGCCGCGTCCGTGTTGCCGCTGATGGCAGTGCCGTTGCCGAACTTGCAGGCGATTGCAGTCGTGCCGTCGAAGGTCTCAGTCGATGACTCGACGGCCACGGAGCAGATGTCGAACCTGCTGCGGAAAGTCTTGTAAGGTTCTTCCGAGAATATCGCCTCCATTGCGGTGTTCGCCCAGGTGTCGAATTTCGAGCGGCCGCCGTCATATTCAGAGGCTATCGTGTTCTTCATGAAGCCGTCGCCGAGGATGACGAAGCGCACTCCGTTTCCGACCGTGTGGGTCTGGAGGGTGCTGACCGTCCCGTCCGGGGTGGGCACGAGAAGTTTC
>CAVCDF010000143.1:0-27118 GCA_963600795.1 Anaerotignum sp.
CGGCGGCCAACAAGGCAGTCAGCGCAAGCTCCGGTCTCTCGAGCGGTTCATCGTCCGGCTCAGGCAGCGGCGGATTTTCAGGAGGCTCAGGAGGCTCCGGCGGAATGAGCGGCAGTTTCTGACAACCGGCAGGCAAAACATTCAACATTAAAGCAGATGGGACTGAAACGTGTCACCAAGAAATTCCTCAAGTACCTGATACCTACGATTCTGGTACTGCTCATAATTCCTCTGGCGGAGACCGACCGGAGCAGACGGGACACGGATGACATGTTCAGGAACGGAAAAATCAGATGCGCGATAGACCTCGGGGACTTCGACAAGATGTCAAAAGGGTTCCTGACCGGCTACTGCTATGAGATGATGTCAAGGTTTGCGGAGCATCTCAGGGATTCGGTCGAAATCTATCTTGCCGAAGAGGGTGCATCCTGCCTTGACTCTCTGCTGCTTGACAGTCTCGACATTCTTGCCCTGCCTTCCTGCGGAGCTCCCGGCGGGGAAGGTTTGTCCGTTCTGCCGCTCGGAGACACGTCCGTCGTCTGGGTGGTCAAGTCCGGCCGGAAGAGCCAGAAGGAAATCATACGGTGGCTCAACAATTTCAAGGCTACCGATGAATATGCTTCCGTGCATTCGCGCTTCTTCTGCGGCTACAACCCTTTCCGCAAGGGCATAAGGAAGGTTCCGGGAATCATCAGTCCCTACGATGACCTGATCAGGAAGAACGCCGTCAAGATGGGTTGGGACTGGAGGTTGTTCGCAGCGCTCATCTGGAGCGAATCCAGGTTCAGAATCCAGGCTCATTCTTCGAGAGGCGCCTGCGGTCTGATGCAGATGATGCCACGCACCGCCAACCGCTATGAAATAGAAGACCTGCTCAACCCGGCGGAAAACATCGAGGCAGGCGCCGAGTATCTTGCCAGGCTTCAGAGCAAGTTCAGAGACACGGCGGCAGACGCTGATGAACTGGTGAAATTCACATTGGGGGCTTACAACGCCGGAGAAGGCAGAATCTACGACTGCATAAGGCTTGCCTTGTCGCAGGGAATAGACGCGAGCCATTGGGAAAGTCTCTGCACAGTACTTCCGCAGATGAATCAGGACACGCTGGTTGTTCAGACCGTCAGCGGAGCGGAGCCAGCACAGCCTGTTCCGGACACCTCGGCATTGCTCCCGGCCGCAGCCGACACCCTGCAGGCACCTGCAGATTCCCTGCTGTCCGCCGGCAACGATCCGAGACACCACGGCAAGTTCAGCGGCAAGGAAACCGTCGGTTTCGTCAAGGCCGTCCTCGGCCAGTACGAGATATTCAAGGGAATTTCCGGGGGATTATAGATTGGTACCGGAATCAGAACTCCATCGTCCAGCTGAGGCTTGGCATAATGGGGAACAGGCTGATTTGCTTCCACTTGCGGTCGTTGGTGTCATATGTTATGCTATAGGCGTTGTGGCGGTTCAGCACATTGAATATTCCAACGTTGAGCGTCCAGGGATGTTCGCTTTCAATTCCGTGGCGAATGGAGCATCCGAGGTCCCAACGGATGTAGGCAGGAAACTGCAATGCATTCTCCCCCGCATAGTAATTCACCACGACTTTGTCCTCCTGGGTCGGCAGCAGTTTCCCTGTGTACTCCCAGGCCGGTATGTTGGCGTGATGTCCTGACTGATAGGTGAAGAATGTCGTGATTCCGACCTCATTGTTCTTTCTTCGCAGGATGGTGTATTCAGCATTGACATTGAGTATATGCCTTCTGTCGAACCTTGCAGGGAAGCGTTCACCTTTGTTGAGGTCTTCAAAAAGCCTGTCCGTCTTTGACAATGTGTAGGCAAGCCGGCCGTTGAAACGGTCGGTTGTCACATCGTAGAGCATTTCCATCCCATAGGAGCGCCCCGAGCCTGTCTTGATGTTATTATGCCAGGAGGCGGCCGCGGCAGTGAACATCTGCGTCGCATCCGCGAAATATGTCAGATTGCGCATATCCTTGTAGTATCCTCCTATCGTAAAATGATGTCCTCCGGACGAAAAGAATGATCCTGCATAATACTGCGTGGCCTTTTCGGGTCTGCACGAAGCGTTGGTCGGGACAATCAGGTCAAGAGACCAGCCCAAAGGGATTCCTTCGAGAGTGTGATAGTACTGCACGGTCCAGTCGGCGGTGGCTTCCAGCCCGAAAGATCTGGAGATATTTATTCTTGCGAGCACGCTTGCTTCCGGATTGAAGGATGTGCTGTCCTCCAAATGATTCGCCTTGCGGTTAGATTTGTAGTAGTTCAAACGTCCGCCGATGCGGAACAGGTATTTGTTCTGTTTACTCAGTTCTGCCTGAGCGTGGGCCACGACAAGCCGTGTGCCGGTGAAATCCGTAATCTGTGACAAAGGCAAAGGATCTTCAAGATCGCCCGAGCTTGATGTTGAAGTTCCAGGGGCGAACTTGCCGCCTCTTGCCTTGATTCCTCCCTGGACTGTAAGGCCTTTACCGAGGGAGTTGGAATAGGTCGATTGAATTATCCATTCTCTCAATGGATTCTGCACGGCAAGACCGTTGTCGGTTTCCCCCATTATCTTCTGCATTCCCTGGTAGCTGGAGAAACTGTTGTAGGACACCGAACTGCGCAGCCAGCTGTGAGAGTTGATGCTGCAGTAATGGCTCCCGTTGATTATGAGATTGCTCCAGCGCATTCTGTCGTCCGAAGTCTTTCCATAACGATAGCCGTAGGAATCAAGGCTGTTGAAGACGCTCAATGTGACGTTGTTTCTTTCGTTTGCCTGCCATTTGAGTTTCCCGAACACATCATAGACCGTTGCTTTGATGGCACTTATGCTGTCCATTACGCTCGTAAGGCCTTTGATGGCCTTTAATTCCGCACCGATCGGGCTCACCCTCACTGCACTCACCAGTGAAAGCCGATTCTTGACCAACGGCACGGAAACCTTTGCTCCGAGAAGAAAATTGCTGGCCGAGATTTTGGCGCGGAATCTTTCCATATCGCCGTCCAGACTTTTTACGCTGATGTGTGAAGATGTCAGGTTCCCCTCTTCTGAAGTGAATCCTCCGACCTGGAACAGTACATCGGAAACGATGTCAGATGAATAGACCGATGAAAAGCCGAGCAGATGGCTGCTTCCGTAAATCGGAACACCGTCAAGAGTGATAAGATTGCTGCCAAGGTTGCCTCCCCGGACATAGATTGCAGAAGACCCCTCCGCTCCCGTTGAGACTCCAGGAAGTGTCTGGATGTACTTGATTGCATCTGCGCTGCCTGTCACACAGGGCATGTTCATAAAGTCAGCCGGCTTTACCACGCGGCTTCCGGCTTCTTCCCTCACCCTGTCTCCATAGATGGTCGCAGCGCGGAGACTGTCGCGACGTTCCTGCTGGGCATAGGCATCGGAGATATGAAAGCCATAAAGAAATGTTGCGACGACGAGCAACCTACCTAACTCTTTTGTACAAATATGTGCCAGCATATTCTTCAGACGTGAAGATGTAAACCTTACTGAAACGCAGACATTCCGAATCCAGTCTTGTCACACGGAATTCTATTCCCATTCCCAGCACAGCTAATGTGATCGTGTCATCATTGAGCCAATATTCATATTCAAGTACGGACTGATTTGTTTCATCGCCGTAGTACATGCTGCACACTCCGTCTTTGAAAGTGATCTTCTGGTAGTCTTCGTCAACTCCATCTATCGATTGGTCCAATTCCCATTCTCCGGGAAGCAGGGACATATCAACCGTGTTTTCCACTTTGTTGCATCCGACAGAAAGCAATATAGATATTATTAAAATGAATAAGTGAGTTCTTTTCATAATGTGATGTTTTTTAATCTGTTTGATAATAACAATTCTGTTCGTCCCAGGTCACGTAGTCCGCACCGAAAATTCCATAGCCACCGTTGACGTTTGAATAGATGTGCTTTACTTCATAGGCCGAGAGAACGAAGTTGTCGACTGCCCCTTTTGCCGTGTACAGGTCCTTGAGGTATGCATCATATTCTTCCGAAACAAAATGTACTTCATTCACGCAGGACAAGTACGTTCTAGAATAACGACCATCGTCATTTCCGAAGGATTCGGAATAATCCGCAATGATGTAAAACCTATGTTTAATTGTTTCTTCATCGACCCACTGCTCATACTCCAACTCGTGCTTGTATTTTTTGTTGACAAAGTTGGCCGGGTGAGCTATGCGCAGAAAAGAGCTATGCAATGGCAAGTCGGGACAAACGACCCTAGGCCATTGGCTTAAATTTGCATAAAAGCTATAAAAGCTATCTGAACCTATAACATACACATACTCTTTTACGGGAAGATTGCACCAATCCAAATCTGAAACAGTACCGGGAACTATGTTGAACGCATCAGCATATGGATGGTCTGTGGCCACATATTCTGCATACGGTTTTGAACTTCCGTGAAAGTCATACCATTCAGGATATTTTAGTTTGTCCATCGTCCTTTGCAAGTCCGGGTGGTGATCCAAATCATACTCGGAGTCCACGTGCGGAAAAATCCATAACTTGCAAGAATCCGTGTACAATTGCGAATAGTCTTTGTATTTCACCCGGACGCCATCGATGTATTTCGGATTTTCGTCTCCGTGGCCGGTGTTTTCATTCCCATTCCAGACAGAGTCGGCTTTATGGATTGCAAAGTAGGGCGTTATGAAAGTCAGGGAACTGTCTATGCTTGGAAAAATAGATTTGATAGATTTGAAATTATAATAGTAGCTATACTCCATCAGTCTCAAGTCCTCAGGGAATGTCGTCTCGGCAGTTATCTCGTCTTTCCCGGGGATGTTGACGACCAGTTTGTATCTTACACCGTATTCAGGTTCAAAGGATGCGCGCCATTCAGTGCCGTTGAAATGCTTGAATTCAGCCACCCGGGAATATTCTTCTCTTTTTTTGTCATAAGCGGACAGGAAGACTGTCGCATCATCGACGGCTCTCTCTCCTTCTCCATGCACTTCCTTCATCTTGTATAACTGCAAAGTCTGAGTGTCCTGCTTGTGCAGAATGCAGTCCACCGCCACAGCCTCCTCCGAACCAAGGTCAATGACAAGATTCTCCACGCACGAAACCAGCGTCAAGGCCGATGCCAGAACAATCATAGTACGCATAGTCATATTGAGCTACTGTTGTCTGAAGTTATGAATGATTTTTGCATTTTTCCAAAAGTTGACCCCATTGGCAGTCCAATTGGCATTGATGGAATAATAGCCGTCATCATTTGCCCCATTGCATCCCCAGTTCATCAACAGATAGTTGTCCCTATAATAAGAATAATTATGGTCTATCTGGCCATCTTCAACGTCAGGATAGGACAGCTGTTTCTGGCTTTCTGTGAAAACATAATCGTAATCAAGATTGTTATAGTAACTCAAGGAATCAGTTGAAATGGTTTTCCACTGATATGCCTGATCGGTTCTCGTTTCATATACTTTATAACCATCTATGATCCAGGAATGCCCGGATCCTGAAGTCGGGAAGCAGGACACCTCGACCGGCATTGTTTGATCCAAGGAATTTCTTACGATGTTGAAATCATAGTCGCTTTCATCACAGATGACATCATATTGTTCAAATAAAGCGGTCGAAATGGGAGCAACACTCTTCGTGGAATAGAATCGCATCCCCGCGTGTTCGGCAATGTCAAACATCAGTTCTGCAACTTCGTCAGTGTTTCCTATAGTAGTATTTACAGACTTTCTCATCCCATCCCATTTATTCGAATTAGGTTGATAGTTTGTTCTATTCACGTGATTGATAGAATAATAAGTATGAATTCCGGAATTTGAAAATGTACCTGTAACATCATATAGACCAATATCAAAGTTCTTTGTTTGTTGCAGGTAATACAGAATCTGTGCGCAAGATACGGCAACACAACCCGTGTAGCAATAACTGGAGCCGGAAGGAGATGGCGTTTTACTATTCCACGGTTGTTGCTGTCCCCATTTCGTGTTCAATCTCGGCGCGACATAGCCTTGATCAAGAACGACCGTAGTTACCGGAAGAGGAAGGCGTGCCCAATAGTATTCCTGTTCCATATCAATCACGGAAGATACAGATGCAACAGAAGCGGCGGAAATAGAGGAGGATTCCGCCTGTTCGACAATTTCTACATCTTCCATCTGCGATTTTGTCAACTCGTACCAGAGGCGTACTCCTGGATTGGTAATGCTTGATGGTTTGAAAGAACCCGTTTCAGAATACGCGAGGACTTGGTTCTCATTTCGAACGTGGCCGGCAACGATCATCCATCCGCCGTCTTCAAAGTTGACTACATATAAGCCCGGTGCTGTGCTTGCCCTGACTTTAACATCCGTCTCTACTGTGTAGTCTCCTTTGAATGATGAGTTCCTGATCAAATCCCGAAGCATGTGTTCAGTGAACCGTTGTGCCTTCGATTCATCATTTACTTTGACTTGATGCGTGCTTCTTGTGATGTCGGCGTTGTTTGTCGGACCGCTATCAGGCAATCCCAAGAATTCCTTGCTGCAGGCAATCAAGGAAAACAGAGCGAAGCATAGGAGAAATTTTTTCATAATATATCGGGTTTATTAGTGTGTTCCTTTCCAAATATACAAAACATTTCAGAAAATTAAATCCCGCAAAAAGCGAATCTTGCATGAAGAAATCGAAAAATCTTATGTAGCCGTAGGGAATAATCGATTGAGTAATGACAAATTATTATTCCTGTTGCTGATTATCCGCAATCATGCCCAAGCCGTATGCATGTTCTTAAATTCCCTATGTCTTCAGGATCACTTTGATAACTTCTTTGTAACGGAATCATATTCGGCCTTGTCTGCTCCCATTACACACCTCACTTCTAGTGACTGCATCAATTCCGGCCCGAAATGTTGCCGGAGATGTACGTCGGAGGTGACGGGCGACGGAAACACCCCGAAACGTCGCTGGAGAGGGATGGGCGGAGGTGACGGGCAACGGAAACGGCCGATAATGTCGACAGGAAATGGCGTGAAGAGTTGAGATTCGTCTTTTTTCATTATCTTTGACGGTATGAAATCCAAACTGATGCCCGCAGGACCGCTCCTGCCTTTCTGCGCCATCTGTACGGTGGCGCTTGGTGTTTTTCTTGCCTTGACACAGGGCTGGCTGCTGCTTTTCCGGGAGCATCAGAGGATGTTCCTGCTCAGCTGGGACTATGTCGGCGGGATACTTTTCCACCCGGGAGGACTCTCCGCGCTGGTTGCGGACTTTCTTGTGCAGTGTTTTTCCTCGCGTTTTACGGCAGCAGCCGTCACGGCCCTGATTCTTGGCCTCAACTCCTGGATGGTCTGGAAAATAATGATGCGGACGGCGCGTTCCGGAGGCCGATTCAATGAAGCGAATGTTTCAAGCGTGGTCTGGGGAATATTCCCTCTCTGCTTTCTGCCTTCCGTGTTCCTCGCCGTCTCCCTGCAGGACTATTATTGTTTCTACCAGAGCATCGTCGCCTTCACCGCCGCGGTGTTCTGTCTGCTTGAATATTCAAAAATCGAAAGCCGGAGGATTCCGTTGCTGCAGGGGTGCCTCATCACGGTGGCCCTGTTCTTCCTTGCAGGTTCCGTGGCGCTGCTGTTCGCCGTGCGTGCGCTGCTGTTCGACATCTTCGTCAAGCGCCCGAAGGCGCTGCTTGCCGCCGTCTATCCTGCGATTGTCCTCGCGCTCGGCTTTGCGGCCGTGCAGTGCGGTGAGATTCCTACAATTCTTGACGCGCTCACGCCGAAGATGTACTACGAAGTCAGCATCCTTCAGATGCCGAAAATCCATTATGTGAGCTGGGTGATGCTGTCCGTCTGCATATTCGTCGCCGCCGTTTCAAGGAGAACCGACCTTAAGGGGCGTGTCTCCAAAGGAGCCTTGTTCGGCCTCTCCGCAGTCCTGGTGCTGGCAGTCTGCGGCTGGTCAAGCGCTTCGTTCAAGTCTGACGGGCTGATGAGGAAATACCGCCTCGAATGTCTGGCCGCTGACGGGGAATGGAAGGAGATAATCAGGCTGTACGGCAATGACGTGAGGTCGCAGAGCGAAGCGAATTACCTGAATCTGGCTCTTGCAGAGGAAGGCAGGCTCGCGGAGGATCTGTTCAAGCACAGGCAGAACGGGCCTCTTGCGCTCATCAGCGATGTCAAGTCGCAGAATGACCTTGACCTGCTCCGCCTGAGCAGGGTGCTTTTCGCCATGGGGAATATGGCCGCCGCGCAAAGTGCGGCGTTCAATGCCGACCAGGCCTTCGGCGACCACGTGCCTTCGATGCTGAAGATGGTCCTTCAGATAGATCTTATGCGCGGTTCCTACCGCACGGCGGAGAAATACATCGGCCTTATGGAGAAATCTCCGTGGTATCGCGGATGGGCGGGGAAGCAGAGGACGTTCCTTGACAATGACGCGGCCGTGGAGGAAGACGTCTTGCTGGGGAACGGCAGACGCGATCTGGAATGCGAGGATGCGTTCGTTCTGTACACCAACCCTATGGATGACCTTTTCAGGATCGTCGAAGCCAATCCTGGCGACAGGAAGGCGATGGAATATGCCATCTCGTACCTGCTGCTTGCCAAGGATATGGACAACGTTGTTGAGTTCGTGATGAAGCATTACGGAGAGCCTGCGCTGCAGGGACTCCCGGTTTCTGCGCAGGAATGCCTTCTGTTCTATTCCGACTATTACGGCACGATGGACACAGGCTTCGCCCTGAGCCACGGAATGGCCGAGGATGAAATCCGTGTCCGCCGGACGCGGGATTTTGACTGGTGCCGGAGACTCGGCGTTACGGAAGACAACGTGGACCGTTTCCTGAAGTTCAAGGAGAGGTATGGAGCGGCGATGGGAAGCGCCAACCCTCAGGCCGCTCTGGCCCCGTACAGGGACACCTTCTGGTACTATCTGCTGTTCACTCAAATTTCAAAGGACTGAGAAGACTATGACAGGAAGATATTCATTGATCACGCTTGAAAGGACCCGCGGCAAATTTTGTGCGTTTTTGTTTTTGACCGCGCTTCTTATGTCCGTTGCCTGCACCCGCAAGGTGGAGGTCTCGGGGAGCATTGACGAAATTCCTGCAATGTTTCCGGACTATGCGGACGTCTGCGTGCCGTCCAACATTGCACCGTTGAATTTTTCCTATCTCGGTGACGAACCGTCGGCGCTCGTTGTCAGAGGCAAAGGGACCCCTGTCCGGATCGCCGGCAGACACGGGCTGTTCTCTTTCCGTAAATCCGTCTGGCGGAGAATTATGAAAGAGAATGCCGGAGACTCGATCGGCCTTTCGGTTCTGATTGAAAGAGAAGGGAAGTGGCTGGAGTACAAGCCTTTCTCCATTGCCGTGTCTTCTGATGAAATTGACCCCTGGCTTTCCTACAGACTCATCCCGCCAGGCTATCAGGCCTGGAAAAAGGTCGGCATCTATCAAAGGAATCTGGAGACATATTCACAGACCGCAGTCTTCGAGAACAAGCTGACAGGCGGCAACTGCGTCAACTGCCACACCTATTGTCAGAGAGATCCGTCCAGAATGCTTTTCCACGCCCGCGCCGAATTCGGGGGAACCGTCATCATACTTGACGACAAGGTCGAGAAACTCAACACGAAGACTGACTCCACCGTCAGCGCCCTTGTCTATCCGTACTGGCATCCGTCAGGGAAATATGTGGCATTCTCCGTCAACAGGACCGGCCAGAACTTCTTCAGCCACAATCCGGACCGTGTCGAAGTCTATGACTCCGCCTCGGATGTGGTTGTCTATGATGTGGAGAACCACGACATCGTCTGGTCTCCGCTCACCCGTTCCGAATCTTCCTTCGAGACATTTCCGACATTCTCTCCGGACGGACAGTGGCTGTATTTCTGCTCCGCGGATGCTGTCGCACCTATGCCGGAGAAGTATGACAAAGTGAAGTACAGCCTGTGCCGCGTCGGCTTCAATCCGTCGGACGCGACTTTCGGCGACAAGGTCGACACCCTTTTCAACGGTCCGGCGAACGGGAAGAGCGTCTCGTTTCCGAGAATATCCCCGGACGGCAGGCACCTTGTCTTCACTCTTCACGAATATGGCAACTTTTCAATCTGGCACAAGGATTCCGATCTTTGGATAATGGACATCCGGTCCGGGGATGCCAGACCTCTGGAGGCTGCAAATTCCGAAGATGTGGACAGCTATCACTCCTGGAGCGGGAACAGCTGCTGGCTGGTGTTCGCGAGCAGACGGCTGGACGGACTGCACACCAGGCCGTACATCTGCCACATCGACGGGGACGGCAATCCCGGGAAGCCTTTCCTGCTTCCGCAGAAGAATCCGGCGGAGTACTACGCGGCTCAGATGAATTCGTTCAACCTTCCGGAACTGATGTCCCGCAAGGTGACTGTCAATCCGCACGACATCGCCGCCGCTCTGCGCGACACTCCGGGGACAGATGTCAAGGTCAGATGATCCGCGCAGCCTTTTCGCTTGCGCTTTGCAAACTTGCGAAAAGGATTGCGTTAATCAGTTTTCAAAGTTATTTTGTCAAATTTTCAAAAGTATATCCGCCCTGTACTTTTAAATTTGCGTGTTGTGGCGAAAGTTGACACAATGTGCCGCATACAATGATTCAGGCTTTTTTGAGCGGAGCGGTTGCAAGTGATGCTCTTCTGGCCTTTTGTCATTAAAACATTAAAACAGTTTGGAACATAAAACCATTATTTAAGTAACAGTTTATGGGTAAACGATTCATCACAGCTTTGCTTGTGCTCCTGACAGTGGGGGTGCAGGCATTCGCCCAGACTACCGTTTCCGGTAAGGTAACGGATAATTCTGGGGAACCTCTGGTTGGCGTCAATGTCCTTGTAAAGGGCACGACGACCGGTACTATGACGGAACTCGATGGTTCCTGGAGCATCCCGAACGTGAAGCAGAACGCCGTTCTGGTCTTCTCATCCATCGGTTATGTCTCTCAGGAAATCACCGTAGGATCCAACAAAGTGATCAATGTCACTCTTGCAGAGGACACCAATCTTCTCGATGAGATTGTGGTCGTAGGTTACGGTACCGCTCGCAAGAAGGATGTCTCCGGAGCGATCGCCAGCGTTAACTACGCAGATGACAAGAACATTGTCAACCTGCCTAACCCTAACGCTCTCTCCAGCCTCTCCAGCCGTGTCGCAGGTTTCAGCTACGCTCCTACGAGCTCCGCTGCAGGTGACAACACCAGCTCCATGACCATCCGCGGTAAGAACGCCATTCCTACCAACGGTGCGCTCAGCGGACAGAGTGTCAACCAGCCTCTCCTCGTCATCGACGGTGTGCTTTCATTCGGTTCCATCCAGTCGGTCAACACTGCCGACATCCAGAGCATCGATGTGCTGAAGGATGCGTCCGCAGCCGCGATCTACGGTTCCCGTGCCGCCAACGGCGTCATCATCATCACCACCAAGAAGGGTAGTTCAGAGAAGCCTGTCGTTTCATTCAACGCTAGCGTCAGCCTTTCCGACTGGACAAGAGTTCCTAACAGGGTTACCGACGATGAGACCTTCCTCAAGAACATCTTCTACACCAGGCAGGCGAACGACAACGCTTACGCAGGCAGGTCCTGGAGCGACTACAAGGATCTCTCGGCCGCTGCCGGTGAACTTCTCAACTCAACCGGTTGGAGAGCGTTCGAAGAGAACGTAAGGACTGACTGGATCGATGAGATTTCACGCATCGGTGTGGGCCAGAAGTATGACCTGAGCGTTTCCGGAAAATCAAAGAACACGAACTACTACATTTCCGGCAACTACACACGCCAGCAGGGTATCCGTCTCGGTGACGACTTCGAGAAGTACAACATCCTCTCCAAGCTCGACATCAACGTTACCGACTGGCTCACCGTAGGTTTGAAGGGTGACTTCCTCAAGGCCAAGAGCTGGGGACAGGTCGCCAGAATCCAGAACGCAACCTGGATTTCTCCATATTCCTACACCCACAGCCTTCTTGAAGGTTACGAGAACTGGCCTAATTCCCATCCTGACGGAAGCACCATCAACCCTCTCTGGGGAACAGGCGCCGGTGACTCTAACCTTTGGACCGACAAGACCAGCTATGCGGCTCACGTGAACGGAGTCGCCTATGCTCAGGTTGACTTCCCGTTCCTCAAGGGCCTTTCCTACAGAGTTACTCTCCAGGGACAGTACAACACCGGTAACAGTGACACCTTCAGCAATCCTGAAATCTGGGTCAACACCAACGACTCCGCGCAGATGGACAATCCGTCCCAGTTCGCAGACAGGGCCGGCGGTTCTTCATCCTTCAGCCGTTCCAACACCTGGAACATCGACAACATCCTCACCTACAACAAGGACTTCGGCAAACACCACGTTGACCTTATGGTAGGTTACACCCGCGAGCAGTACATCAGCGAATATCTCGGAACTTCCTACGAAGGATTCACCTCTCCGACCTATCTCGGAACCTACATCCAGAATCTTTCCGACAAGGACAAGCTCGTGATTGCACGTACCCGCACCGAAAGTTCAGCCGTAGGTTATCTTGCACGTGCCAACTACAACTACAAGAACACCTACTACGCTACGGTCAACTTCCGTAGGGACGGTTACTCCGCTTATGCGGAAGGTCACAAGTGGGGCAATTTCTACGGTGCATCCGCTGCCTGGGTCATCAGCAACGAGAACTTCATGAAGAGCCTCAACGCTTTTGACTTCCTGAAGCTACGCGTTTCCTGGGGTCAGAACGGTAACCGTTCCGTCAGCCCTTACGTTACGCTCGCTACAGTCGGAACTTCTTCTTCCAACAACGGAGCCATCACCTACACCTGGCTTGGCAACACCAGCGCTTACGGCGTTGCTCCTCAGGGAATTCCTAACCACACCCTCACCTGGGCAACGGTTGAGAAATTCAACGTAGGTCTTGACTTCTCCACCCTCTCCGGCAGACTCAACGGTAACATCGATGTCTATACCGGTGACACGAAGAACATGATCGTCACCAGATCGGCTCCTTACATGTCCGGTTTCAGCTCTGTTTACGACAATGTCGGTAGAGTCACCAACAACGGTGTCGAGTTCACCATCAACTCCGTCAACATCAACGGTGACGGCAAGGACAAGTTCCGTTGGGAGTCCAACCTTGTCTTCGACCACAACACCAACTGTGTGAAGGAACTTTACGGTCTTGACTACAACGGAGACGAGGCTGACGATGTCGCCAATGCGCTTGCATACGGTTTCGACACTTACTATGCTCTTCAGGTCGGACATCCTATCGGATCCGCCTACGACCTCAAGAAGCTCGGCATCTTCAACAGCCAGGACGAAATCGACAACTACACCTGGACCGATCCTGAGACAGGCAACGTGCAGAAGATCATGCCTTCCGCAAAGCCTGGTGACCTCAAGTTCGAGGACTACAACAACGATGGTGTCATCGACGACAAGGACCGCCACTTCCTCGGATCGCCAGACCCTCTGTTCACCGTCAATTTCGGCAACACCCTTTCCTGGAAGAACTTCTCCCTGTACTTCAACTTCCGTTGGGCTCAGGGTGACGACACCCACTTCCTCTGGTTCGACCCTAACGCTTTCGGAACGTCCTTCGGCAACTCCGCCCAGCTTGCTGACGTGAAGCCTTGGACTGAAGAAAACCACTCGACCAAGTACACCAGATACGGCTACAGCAACACTTACAACTATCTGTACTGGAACACCCGTACCTTCCTCAAGCTGAAGGACCTCTCATTCTCTTACACGTTCGACCAGCCGTTCATCAAGAAGGTGGGTCTGAGCAATGCGAGACTCTACGTTGCGGCAACTGACCTCTTCACGATTACAGGATGGTCAGGTCTCGATCCTGAGACCGGCGGCACCATCGCGGCCAATGCGGCCTCTTCTCGTTACGGAAGCAACGGTACCTACAAGACGGTTACCTTCGGTGTTAACCTGACTTTCTAATTTTAAACTGGATAAATGATTATGAAATTCAATAGATTTCTTGCAGCAATCGTAGCCGGTACGGCGCTTCTTGGCGGACTTGTCGGCTGTAACGATGATGAGTTCATCGAGGAGCACTCCTACAAGTACGATGACGGCTCCTTCTATACCTCTGAGTCCGATATGGAGATGGGTATAGCTGCCTGCTACGCCGAGATGCAGTACCTTATGTACGGTAACATGCACACGGCCCACTCCTGGATGATTCAGGGTGTCGGACTTGACACCTTCGCCCAGATGAGCAGCAACGACTGCTTCTCCAACTGGAGGGACAAGATGCTTGCCAGCAACGGTTATTCCCGCCACTGGTTTGATTATGGCTACGTGCTTGTCAACAGGTGCAACACCGTCATCGACATGATCGACGAGCGTACCGGAATCACTTACAGCACCGCTACCAAGAAGAACGAGCTTCGCGGTGAAGCAGTGTTCCTCAGAGCGTGGGCTTACCGTTTCCTTGCCGGAATGTTCGGTAACGTCGTAATTATGGAGCATCGTACGACCGAGGCCCGTTATGACTACGTGCCTAACACCAGACAGGAAGTCTGGGAGTTTGTCAAGTCTGACCTCCAGTTCGCCGCTGAGAACCTTCCGACCACACCTCGTAAACTCGGTTGTGTGACAAGAGCCGCCGCTGACGCTTACCTCGCAGAGGTTTGCCTCGCCCTCGGTGATTTCCAGGAGGCTGTTGACGCCGCTACCCGCGTCATCAGCAAGCAGGATGGTAACTATCAGATAATGACCACCCGCTTCGGTTCCCGCAAGGATGAGAAGACTGACCGTTACGGCAACGCCCTCAACCCTTATTGGGACCTGTTCCGCGGCAGCTGGGGCAACAACGGCTCCGGTGTCGGTGTGAAGAAGGCTGAAGACAGCAACCCTAATGCCGAGGATAACCTCGAGGCCATCTGGGTCGCTCAGTTCAACTACGGTACCTACTCTACCGGTGGCGGTGGAGACTCCTGGTGGCGTACCCACTGCTCGGCAGTCGAGACCAGCTGGAGCTCTTCCCTCGTAACCGGCAATCAGAGCACCCGTGCCAAGAGCGACGGCGACAAATTCTATGTCCTCGGAGACGATGTTGCCTGCTTTGCTGAAGGTGTCGATGCAACTTCCGCCTATTCCGACATTCCTGGCTGTACCAAGAGACGCGTGGCCAACATCGCCCGCGACTCCTCCGGTGCGAGAGTTTCCTATCTTGGAACCATCAATATTCCTAATGAATATGTTTACGGCGAACTTTGGGACGATCCTAATGACTTCCGCGGTTCCGAGGTGATGATTCAGAGGAATGTGTATGTTCCTGGCGGAAGACGCTGGTTCGACGTCAAGAAGGAAATGTATGCAAGGGCCGAGGCGGCCAAGGGAACAGCTGACGAAACAGTTCTGTCTGTCCAGGCTTCCGACACCACCGCTCTCTTCCCTCGTCTGTGGAAACTTACGGATGACTTCCATCCTAACGGAAACAACAAGGAGTACGATGTCGACTGGTATATGCTCCGCGTTCCTGAGGTTTACCTCCTCCGCGCCGAGGCTTACCTCGCCCTCAACCAGAAGGGCAAGGCCGCCGAGGACATCAATGTTGTCCGCAGAAGGGCAGGTGCCAAGGACTGCACCGCCGATCAGATCAACATCGACTACATCCTTGACGAGCGTACCCGTGAGCTTCTCATCGAAGAGGACCGCTGGATCACTCTGAACCGTCTCTCTGTCAACCCTAACTGTACCTACATCAGCGACTGCTATCCTGTACAGGACGAGACTACAAGCAACACTATGTACGAGCGTGTACGCAAGTATGGTTTCGGTTACGAGAACGTTGCCAACAACGAAAGCTACGGACGTGACGCTTATGTTGACAAGTACGGAAAGACCCGTCACCATTCTAACTTCAGGCCGTACAACTACCAGTATCCTATCCCTACTCAGGTTATCCAGTCCAACAAGGACGTTGAGTATCCTCAGAACACTGGTTACGCTGCACAATAACATCAGGAATGGATTAATCCAATTGCCGGGGAAGGTTTACCCCGTCCCCGGCCTTTGAAAAATCAAATAGAAAAATATGAGAAAAATCTTTAAATATCTGGCTGTTCCAGTACTTGCAGCGCTTTCTCTCACAGCCTGCCAGGAGGAAGACAGCTACGTGAAGTCCACTGGCGTCAGCATTGACGTGACGTCTCTGGAAATGTTCGTCGGCGAGACTCACCAGATTACCGCCACGATTTCTCCTTCAAATGCGACAAGCCAGGCTAAGGCTTGGGGATCGGAGAACTCCAAGGTCGCTACCGTTGACAACGAGGGTCTTGTCACCGCCGTTGCCCCTGGTACCACCAACATTTCGATCAAGACTGTAGCTTTCCAGTGGGAAGCCTCCTGCAAGGTGACCGTCAATCCTGTCAATGTTACAGGTGTAACACTTAACAAGAGCCACGTCGAACTGCTTGTCGGCAAGACTGACACTCTGACCGCTACCGTCGCTCCTGCGAACGCTACGTACAAGGATGTCACCTGGACCTCCAGCGACGAGAAGGTCGTTAAGGTTGACAAGGGTGTCATCTCGGCCGTCAAGCCGGGTGAGGCTACTGTAACCGCCACCACCGCAGACGGTTCCAAGACCGCTTCCTGCACGGTTGAAGTTACTCTTGTGATCCCTACCGAGCCTGAGGTTCTGGACATCTGGAAGGATGACGCTGAAGGTTACCTCGGAATCTATGGCGGATCAACCGCTCAGACTGTTGACTTCATCAGCTACAACGGCAAGGGCGTAGTTTCCTGGTCAGAGAACACTACCGGCAAGCCACGTACCGCCACTATGGAGTTCTCCACCGGCTCCAAGATCACCGTCACTCAGATCAGCGCTGACGATTTCAAGGGCGAGTGGAATTTCACGGCCAAGGTATTCGCCGGATCAGGCGCTTACGTTGCCGCTTCCGGCGCTTGCAAGGTCAAGACTACATTCGGTGAGCCTAGGAACACTGAAGAACTCACCGCTGCCGACGGCAACAAGTACAAGAACAACATCGGCGTGACCGGTCTGTACTACGGCGCCGTCCTTGACTGCTGCGCAGACATCGATTATTCTGCCAAGACAGTCAAGTTCGGTCTGTTCCTCGACACTAGAGACGGAATCGGCCAGAATGTTGAAGGCAAGTACGCCACCTTCTTCCCTGGTCTTGCTACAAGGACCGCTACCGCCTGGTCAAAGCCTTGGATTTACAGCGAGACAGAACTCGGCGATCCTGACTATGTCTGGATGTGGTTTGACGTAAGCGACGATTACAACACCATCATCTACAGGAACAGGAACAACAACGGAGTAGAGTTCCAGACGCTCACACAGTACGAAAGCAAGACAATGAACCAGATCTGCGGATTCGGTGTCGTCCTGTCCGGTACTGACGTGTTCAACCACTCGACTGTCTCCGCTTACTCACAGTTCTATCAGGTCAATTCCTCAGTTGATGACGCTGAATTCTTCGCAAGGGTCAACTAAGGTTTGGCTTCGAATTGATAAAGGATGGATGGCTGACAGGAGTCGGCCATCCATTTTTCGTTTTCCGCTATAAATCCTTAACTTTGCACTTCGCGACATAAAATAAGAAATCGATGAAGAAGATAATCTTTACGTTGCTTTTTGCAGTTGCTCTTGCCGGTTGCAGCAAGGAGTACGGCATCACCAGAAGAGCGTTGCAGCAGCTCCCGGTCTCCCTCCCGACCGGTTTGTCGGGATTTGTCCCGGCTTTCAGCGATCCTGAAATCCATAATCTGAAGACAGTCTATGAGAATGACAGCATCTGCCTTCTTCAGTTCACTGTCGCCTACAAAGACACGGCGGATGTAAGTCAGAGCATTGATTTAAGATACATCTATCTTTTCGACACTATGATGAGCAAAGCTTTCGGCGAAATGATATTCAATGAAAATTTCAAGCAGATTCCTTGTATGCCGGACGACCTCATCAAGCAGAATCAGAAGGAAGTGAAGAAGAGAAAGGAATCTGTCTATAAGGACCTCTATGGGGGGACAATTCCTGTCAGGACTCCGTACGACAGGTAATTCTGCCGATTCCTTCAAGCTCAAGGAGCAGTTCACTGCGGCAGATGTCCGCTATAAGGAAGTGGATGGGGATGTTCCTGAAATGTGATGTCAGGACATTTCTGACGGTTTCCAGATCCTCTGGTCTGCGGACATATACCCTGATCATTCCGAAGCTGAAACCGGTGCAGTTCCCGGCAATGTTCGAAGGTGCGACCAGGCTTTCCACAACTTCTATTGCAGATCTGGCCTGAATCTCGGCATCCGTGGACATCTCGCTGCTCTCACCTTTGATCGCAGCCGTCCCCGAAACAAAGACAGTGCGGCCAAGCAGCCTTCCCCGCTCGAATTTCGGCGTCGTGCGTGTCCGGTTCTCTCCTCCGGAGGCGAGGACTTTTTCTGAATATTTATGGGCGGGAGTCTGCAAAGGGTTGTCGATGGGGAAGTCAAGGCCTTCATAGCCTTTCACGGCATAGACTGCAACTGTGACTCCGCCTGCGCGGCAACCTATTCCCGTCGCGGCAGGATAACCGTCGGTCCAGTCTGAAGAACTGTAAAAGGCGGAGCGCGAGTCGTTGAACATCTGATAGTTCTGAACCCCGCTCTCGGTCCGGGTTATTTTCTCGATGTAGTTCCACTGCCTGACGATGTCCGAAACGGCAAAGTTCTCGGCATCCAGAATTTCCTTTATCCGTCCGAACACCTTGTCAGACTGCTTGCCGGCATCACCGGCTTCCGGGTAATTGATGCCCTGTGTGACAAGTTCCCTGCATCCGTCAGAACACAGAACCGTATAGCCGTCCTTCCTGATTATCTCCGCATCGCGGGAGTTGAGGTACAGCACTTCCGCCGCAAGCCTGTCGTCCGGCGTTCCCTGGGCGACATAGGTTACCTGCGGAGCTTCCGCATTCCCGTAAAACGAGCCGACGGCAGAACACAGCGCCGCTTTGTTTTCCCTGAAGTCATCTTGAGTTTCCGCCGTGAAGAAAAACACTATGCTGATTGCCGCTCCGTTTCTGTCCGTCTGCTCAAGAATGCTCTTGCATTGGCTGGCCAGGGGGCCGTCGACGGATGATGTGACTATTCTCGTGAACTTTTCAGTCATCTTGTTCCTGATAATGAAATCCGACGGCAAATTTCGTCATTTTCCGTGAATCGTTGGCTATATAAGGGAGTTTTTTGCCGGATGTGTGGAAAAGAGTCCTATAAAAGTGGTATCTTTACCTGATTTATTAAACCACGGACAATAATGAAGAAATTACTGCTTGCCTTCGCCTGCCTGGCGATGACAGTCGCCGCCCAGGCGAATCCGACACACAAAGTCAAGATCAACGACGGCCTAACGGTCAGCGTGGAAGCCTGCTCCGAGAGCATATTCAGAATCAAGGTGTCTCCGAGGAAGGATTTCACCGAATCCCTGATGGAGCGCTACGGCATCATCAAGACCGACTGGACCGAAGTCGACACAAAAGTCAGCGACAAAGGCGGGGTCTGGACGCTCACCACTCCTGCATATTCATTGACAATCAACAAGAAGACGGGAGCGATGGCGGTGAAGGACGCCAAGGGCGGCAACGTCATCAGAGAAGTCAGGTTCCTGACCGCAGATGACAAGGTCTGCACCTCCCTGAAGGAAGTCATCAACGAGAAATACGCCGACCTCAACGTCGTGGCCAACAACGGCGGCATCATAGGAGACGATGAGGGCAAGTTCGGCGAGGTCGACAAGCACGAGATTCCTGCCTCCGACGCCATCAGCACCATCAGCATCAGGATGGAGGACGGCGAACGCTTCTACGGCGGCGGCAGCACCAGCCGCGACCACATCCAGCACAGGGGCGAGCTCCTGAGAATGTGGACCACCTACCAGCACACCGAGATTCCGATGCCGTTCATGATGAGTTCCCGCGGCTGGGGAGTCTACAACAACTCCACCCGCAAGAGCTTCTTCGACGTCGGCAGCCAGAACAAGTCACAGTTCAACATCCTCACCACCTACGACGAGGCCGACTTCTACCTGATGATGGGCAAGGACATGCCTGCTGTGCTGAATGAATATACCCTCGTCACGGGCCGTACCTATGTCCTGCCGAAATGGGCCTACGGACTCTGCTTCGGACCGAATATGCTCGAGAACCAGTTCGACATCCTCAACGACGCGGTACGCTTCCGCCAGTTCGAGGTGCCTTGCGACGTTTTCTGGCTTGAGCCTCAGTGGATGGAGAAGCGCTACGACTTCTCGACCGAGAAGAAATGGAACTACGAAAAGTTCTCTCCGGAACCATACTGGGAGAAGAACAAGACCCCTAAGACGATCAGCCACAGGCTCTTCGTCGGCAAGCTCCGCTCTATGGGCTTCCACCTCGGCCTCTGGCTCTGCGAAGAGTATGACCTCAGCATCCAGGAGGAGGACAACATCGCGGCCCGCACGGGCGGCAAACTTTCCGGTCAGGAGCACTGGATGGATCATCTGAAGCCGTTCATGGACCAGGGAATCGAGGGCTTCAAGCTCGATCCTGCCCGCACGATCGACAACCATAACAGCTGGCAGTACTACAACGGTCACACAGACAAGGAAATGCACAACCTCAACCAGGTCCTGCTCCCTAAGCAGATGCGCGAACTCGGCTACAATCACAACGGCAAGCGCACCTGGCATCACTACTGCGGCGGCTGGGCCGGCACTCAGCGCTGGACCGCTTCCACATCAGGCGACAACGGCGGCGGCAAGACCGCCCTCTACGATCAGCTGAACCTCGGTATGAGCGGTTTCCTCAACACTTCCTGCGACGTGATGAGCGTACCTAAGGAACTGGAGATGCCGGGACTGCATTTCGGCCTCTTCCTCCCTTGGGTCCAGATCAACAGCTGGTTCTCGATGATGCATCCGTTCTACTACAACAAGGAGGAGCAGGACATCTACCGCTTCTACGTCAAGCTGAGATATTCATTGGCCCCTTACATCTACTCGATGGCGCTTGAGGCCAATCAGAACGGTATGCCTATCGTGCGCTCGATGCCTCTTTGCTTCCCTGACGACCGCAACTGCGACGACATGACCTACCAGTATATGTTCGGCGACAGCTTCTGCGTCGGGATATTCACGAACGAGATCTACCTTCCGAAGGGGACGTGGACGGATGCCTGGACGGGCGAAAAGATTGTCAGCAAGGGCGAGACCATCACTCACGAGTACCCGGCGAACCGCGCGGGTCTGCTCTTTGTCCGCGAGGGTGCGATCATCCCTACTCAGCCGGACGTTCAGTACCTCGGTGCTAACGCATTCGACAAAATCATCCTCAAAGTCTACCCTCACGGTGACAGCAGCTACACTCTGCTCGACGACGATGGGGAGACTTATGAATATGAAAACGGGGCTGTCGCTTCGACTTTGTTCGAGTCCCACGAGAAGGGTGGCGCTGTAGAGATTGTGGTCAACCCTGTGCAGGGCACATTCAACGGAATGCCAGCTGAGCGTGAATATTCATTCTCCGTTCAGAGGGATTCCAAGCCGGCTTCGGTTTCCGTCAACGGGAAGGTCGTTGAGGATTGGACCTACGAGGGTGGAATGGTGAATTTCGCTGGCGGAAAGGTTTCTGTGGCTGACAAGGTCGTGGTTGAAATCAAATAATTTTGCAGGGCGCCTCAATCCGGCAACCTGCGCTTCGCGCCCTGTCCGGGTGAATGGTTGCCGGATTGAGGCTCCCTGCAGCCCCCGCTTCGCGGCCGATAAACGTATAAATCAATAAAATGAAGAGAATATTATTCATCATCAGCCTTTTGGCGGCGGCGGTGTCCTGCTCGCAGAGGGACTGGAAGGACGCTTCGCTGCCGGCCGATGAAAGGGCGCAGCTGCTGCTCAAGGAGATGACCCTCGAGGAGAAGGTCGGCCAGATGTGCCAGTATGTCGCTCCGTGCTATGTCGAGCCGGGAAAGGGTTCGTCCAAGAAAAACATCGACGCTTCCGACGAGAACCTGGGCAACAAGGACCTCTCCGACAAGGTCCGCAGAGGCGAAGTCGGAGCGTTCCTGCACGTGATGACATCCACAGAGGCGGTGGCGCTTCAGAAGATGGCGCAGGAAAGCCGTCTCGGGATTCCGCTTCTGCTGGGAATCGATGCGATTCACGGCAACGCCCTGATCGAGGGCTGCACCGTCTACCCTACGAACATCAACATGGCCTCCACCTTCAATCCTCAGTTTATGGAGAGAATCGGCGAGGAGACCGCCCTTGAGATGCGCCAGAGAGGTGTTTTCTGGACTTTCGCACCGAACCTCGACATCGCCCGCGACGCCCGCTGGGGCAGGATGGGCGAGACTTTCGGCGAGGATGCCCTGCTGACCTCCGAGATGGGCAAATATGCCATCTGGGGACTCCAGGGACGTGACGGAAAATATTCAGGCGACCACGTGGTGGCCTGCGCCAAACACCTCATAGCCGGAGGCGAGCCGTTCGGAGGACTGAACGCCGCTCCGATGGACATCTCCGAGCGCAAACTCCGCGAACTTTATCTGCCGCCTTTCATCGCCGCCGTCAAGGATGCGAAAGTCGGCACTGTGATGGCCGCCCACAACGAGATCAACGGCATTCCTTGCCACGGCAACCATTGGCTGCTGAACGACTTGCTGCGTGATGAACTCGGCTTCGACGGGTTTGTGGTCAGCGACTGGATGGACATCGAGAGGCTTCACTCGATGCATCACTGGGTCCCGGATTCGACGGAAGCCTATGTGGTGTCAGTTGAGGCGGGAATCGATATGCATATGCAGGGTGACAAGTATTTCGAGGCCGTGGTCGGAGCCGTGAAGTCGGGACGCATTCCGGAAAGCAGGATTGATCAGGCGGCCGGAAAGATTCTGGCCGTGAAGTTCGCCCTCGGTCTTTTCGAGCATCCTGTACCTGAGATTCCCGCAGTTCTCGAAGGTGCGGCCGAGCATCGTCAGACAGCCCTCGAGGCCGCCAGACAGAGCCTCGTGCTGCTGAAGAACGACGGAACCCTTCCGCTGAAGGCTCCACGCCGAATCTTCGTGGCCGGCCCGAACGCCGACAGCCAGACCATACTCGGAGACTGGGCGGTGCCTCAGCCGGATTCATCTGTCATAACAGTCCTCGAAGGGCTCAGGGATGCGATGCCGGGAGTCTCCATCGACACGATGTGCTTCGGCGGCAAGATCGACAATGTTGACGCCAAGGGCATAATGGCGGCCCGCCACAAGGCGACCGCGGCGGATGTGAACATAGTCGTCGTCGGAGAGAATTCGCAGAGATATTCAGCCTTCGGGCGTACCTGCGGCGAGAACTGCGACCGTGACGACCTCAACCTGCCGGGAATGCAGGAGGAATTTCTGGAGGCCGTCGTGGCTTCCGGCAAGCCTACTGTCGTCGTGCTGATGAGCGGCAGGGCGCTGAGCATCGGCTGGGCCAAAGACCACGCCAACGCCATCCTGGATGTCTGGGAGCCGGGCCAGATGGGTGGACAGGCTATCGCCGAGGTCCTGACCGGACAGGTCAACCCTTCAGGCAAGCTGCCTGTGACCGTGCCTCGCAACGTGGGCCAGGTGCAGACCGTCTACAACTACAAGCATTCACAGTACTCCCGCCAGTTCGCGACTTCCGTGAGCGGCGCTCTCTGGCCATTCGGCTACGGTCTGAGTTACAGCGATTTCGCCTATTCGGACGCCAGCCTTTCAAAGACTGAGATCGGCACCGGCGACTCCCTCAAGGCCAGCGTTACCGTCACCAACAACGGACCATACGACGGCGACGAGGTCGTGCAGCTCTACATCAGGGATGAATATGGTTCCGTGACCCGTCCGGTCAAGGAACTGAAGGCGTTCAGCCGCATCAGCCTGAAGAACGGCGAAAGCAGGACCGTAGAGTTCGACATCACTCCTGAGATGCTGCAGTGCTGGGGAGCCGGCGAGAAATGGGCCGTGGAGCCTGGTGATTTCACTGTTCTGATCGGATCATCGTCAGCCGATGCGGACCTGATTCCGCTGCGGCTTGAAGTAAAGTGATTCAATCCTTCAGCCGGTGTTATCCGGCTATCGGCCGCGTCTTCTTCCGGAGCCAGACTGAGACTTCGGGAGAAAGGCGAGGGGAGAGTGTCCTGTACACCTGCTCGTTGTAAGCGTTTAGCCATTCGATTTCGGACTTGTCCAGCAGATCGGCGATGATGGCCGAAGTGTCGAAATGGCACAGAGTGAGCGGCTCGAACCTGAGCCAGTGCCCGAATTCATTCTCTCCCGCATCCACGCAGAGGACAAGATTCTCGTGCCTGACTCCGTGCTTTCCTTCACGGTAGATTCCCGGCTCATCGCTTGTCACCATTCCCGGCAGAATCGCCTGCCGGTTGAAATTCTGCCTGATGTCCTGCGGACCTTCGTGGACGTTGAGGTAGAACCCGACACCGTGACCTGTTCCGTGACCGAAATTCCTCCCGGCATTCCACAGCGGCTCCCTGGCGAGAGCGTCCAGCTGGCATCCTGCAGTTCCTTTCGGGAATATGGCCTTGGACAATGCGATGTGTCCTTTCAGGACGAGAGTGTAGTCTTCCTTTTCAAGTTGTGTGCAAGGGCCGAGAGGTACGGTCCTGGTTATGTCGGTCGTCCCGAACAGGTACTGTCCGCCGGAGTCGCATAGGTAGAAACCTTCCCTGCGGAGTTCAGAGGAATTCTCTTCAGGAGTCACGTAATGTGGCAGCGCCGCATTCTGTCCATAGGCCGAGATGGTCTCGAAACTCTCGCCGCGGAAGCCCTCGATCTCGCTCCGGAACTCGTGAAGACGGACCGATGCGGAATATTCATTGATGGCCTTCCCCTCCGCAAGGGAGGTTTCCAGCCAGTGGAGGAATCGCTCCATCGCTATCCCGTCTTCGAAATGGGCCTCCCGCATCCCCGAGACCTCCACGTCGTTCTTGATCGCTTTCCACAGTCCGACCGGAGATGCCCCTAAGGAGATTGACGCCGGTTCGGCATTTTCCTTCAGAATGCTGTAGAGGCTGAAGTTGGTGGTGGACGGGTCTATGAATATGCTTCCGAGGCTGCCGTCGCCCGCCATTCCTGCCAGGGTGACTTCGGTTTCCGAATATTCAAGGATGCTCACTCCGTCCGATTCCATTTCAGCGAAACTGGCTTCAGTTTCATCGTCGCCTTCCTGGACAGGCCCCTTTCTCACGAACCAAAGGACGCTGTCCGATGTCACGAGCAGGTAGGACATCACGACCGGGTTGTAGGCGACATCCTGCCCTCTGACGTTAAGCAGCCAGGCGATCTCGTCCAGTGCCGTAAGCAGCGCCGCGTCATGGCCGTTGTCCTGCATCCACCTGCGCATCCTGCCGATCTTTTCCAGCCTTGACGCTCCGACCTGCTCTTCTCCGAGTGTCAGGACCGGTGTCCGGGGGATTGCAGGCCTGTCTTTCCAGAATGCGTCCAGCATATCGGGGACGTTGACCGTCACCGCTTTGCCGCCAAGCGCTTCCGTAATGTTCCCGACCGATGACGCGGTCACGCAGAGTCCGTCGATCGCCACGGTGACTTCATCGAAGTCCCGGAAATGCCGTGACAGCCATTCCGGTATCAGCACCTGTTCCGGCACTCTTGTCTTGTGCAATTCTATTCCTGTGCCTGGCAGCTGACGTGAGGCCTGGATGAAGTACCGGGTGTCCGTCCACAGCCCTGCGTGGTCTTCGGTGATGACAAGGTCACCTTCTCCTGTGTAGCCGGAAACCCAGGCTACCTGATGCCACCGTTCGGCGGAATATTCGCTGTTGTGCGGGTCGTTTCCGGTCAGTATGACCGCGTCGAGATCCTTCGAGCGCATCATCGAGCGGATCGCTTCAATCCTGTTTCTGAATGTTTCCGGGCCTGCAGCGCCCTCGGACAATGTGCGGTAGTTCATAATCGTTATCTCTTAAAGCACCAACATCCACAAATATAGAAAATTGTCCGCTATTATTGAACAGGCGGAGGCAGGTTAATCTGCTTCCGCCCGGCGGTTTCCTGGGAATCAGCTGTCTTGCCGATCTCAGATGAAGTTGAAGGTGACGCTCACGTCGCCGAAGCGGTTCGGAGAGCCGTTGTACTTCTCGAAGTAGCTGCTTGACAGCTTGCCTCTCCAGACAAGATCGTCGTTGCGGTTGAGCGGAAACTCCACTTCGAAGCCATAGGACTTGGATTTGATTTTGACCACGCCGGTGGCCTTCCAGGTGGTTTGCTTGCCTCCGTCGTCCTCAATCATCAGGAACACGCATTCCTCCAGTTGCGGAGTCCATTCGGAAACGACTACGGTGTTGAACCTCAGATACTTTCCGACCTGCTTGCGCTTTACGTTGATCATCAGGTCCGTCACGGAAGGGTAGAAGAGCTTGATCTCTTCCTCCGTCTGGGCGTTGAATCCCTCGATCGAACCGCATTTGATGAAGAACTCCGAGGCTCCGGCCAACCAGGAATCATAGTTCCGGTGCGCCTTGAACTCCTTGACGACAAGAGTCTTGAAATCGCCATTGGCCCTGGTTGAAGCTGACCGTTCCGGATAGAGCACCTCCAGCATCTGAGGAGTCATCCTGCCGGCATCCTCATTACGGTTGACCACCCAGACGGGGTGCTGTCTGGCATAGTCCTCGTCCACGATGATTTCATTGATGATCACCGAGCCGTCAGGCAGCAGCTCTCTTTGGAAACCGACGCTGGAATCTTCCGGCAGGTCCCGGCAGATTCCGGCGCTTGAGGAACCCGTGCCGGTGCCGCCGCCGTCCGGGCAGGCTTCAGGGTTGAATGTGATGACCGGGAATGTCCTGCCGTCCCAGTCTTCCGAATACGGCCAGTAGATCTGCAGTCCCGATCCTGAGAGCGCTTCTTCGATGCCGGCAGAGCGCGTGCTGATGTCAGAGCTGGAGGAAATCAGTCCGGCTAAGGTGGCGGAACCGTCTCCGGTGACGACGGAACGGGTCTGCAGCAGTTCGTCGCCGACGCCAAGTCCCGGAGTGCTGAAGATGCTGCTGAACGTGTACTCCTCGTCGTACCCGTTTGCGGAAGATGCGCTGACCGCCGAATGGACTTCGCGCAGCTGGTCAATGGTAAGTGGCAGCGAAGACAACATTCTGGCGATTC
>CAVCDF010000144.1:0-3490 GCA_963600795.1 Anaerotignum sp.
GCAATGTAGTAGCGCAGAGAATGGGCGTAGACAGCCGAGGCGACCGACTCGGCCAGGCCGTTGCGCACGAAGCCGCAGATGGTGAGCCCCATGAAGAAATGCGCGAAAGTCATCCTCGCCTCCAGGTAGATTGTCAGCACGCAGAAGAACACCGAATAGCCGAAGGTCCTGAGCGCGGTAGGCAGGTAGAACGCCCCGATGTTGGCGTCAGGTGAAATCTTGAAGTACATTATCAGGTGGTAGAACACCAGACAGAAAGCGCCCAGCGTCAGAAGCCTGGTATATTCCAGTTTCAGCACCTTGATCCAGAAGATGACAAAAAGGCAACCGGTCACCACGCCGGCATATTCAACAAGAGAGAAATTGCTCATCGTCAGGGAGTTGTACCCAAGCACCGAGGTCAGGAACACGTTCTGCAGGGACTTTGACCCGGCGGAAAGGAACTCACAGACAGCGAACAGCCCCAGCACAGGCAGCAGGCCCTTGTAGGTGAACGCCTTCGGTGAGATGAAAGGATGCCGGATGTGGAACATCCTGAAAAGGCACATCGCCAGCGTGACCGGAAGCATCAGGCAGACAGAACGGAAAGTGGAACTGTCCAGCCAGTTGTAATGCTCGCCGTAGGTGCAGATCCAGATGGCCTCGAGAAGCGTCAGCGCCCACAGGACGCAGCCCAGCCAGTCCTGGCTGATGAAAGGCAGTTTCGGCATTATCCTGACGTTGCGGGTCAGAAGCCGGATGCAGAGCATCACGACGATCAGCATCCCGATCATGAACCAGTGCATCGCCTGCCAGCCGCCGAGGTAGTAGCAAAGATGGTTGGCCACCCAGGACGACAGGCTCATGTCACCGATGACGATTATGTAGAGAAGCGGGAAGAAGAGGGTGAAATCCCTTCCTGGAGCCATCCACAGCTGGATGTTGGACATGCACTCGAAGGTACCGCAGAGCTTGAAGAAGCCGGCGATGAACGAAAGCACGCACAGCAGCGGAAGGCTGTGGACATACATGCACAGGAAGTTGCAGACTGCGATGACGGCCGCCGCGTTGAAAAGCAGATGCCTGTTGGTGTACCTGAACTTCATTCTGAACAGGAACGGGAACGGCATGCAGACTCCGACCACCCCGCAGAGTCCGACCATCGTGATGTCCTCCCTCATAAAGGAAGTCGCGCCCACCAGCTGGGTCATCTGGCCAAGATAAATGCCTCCGCTGAGCTGGAAGACCACCGCGAAGAAGACGTAGATCCACGGCCGGATGCATTTCGGGACGAATTCCCGATACATAGGCATCGAGAATTCCATTGGAAGCGGACCTGGCATCAGTAGAGAACCTCCGTCTCAACGTTAAGTCCTGCAAGAAGGGCCTCGGAGGCCTCCTCGTCGATGTCCAGAAGTTCGATGCGCACAGGCACGCGCTGTTCCACCTTGACGAAATTGCCGGTCGCGTTGTTGACCGGAGACGACATCCAGGCCGAGCCGGTGGCGGAAGAAAGAGCCTGCACCCTGCCGCGGAACTCCCTGCCCGGGATGGCGTCGGCCTTGATCTTCACCTCATTGCCCACCTGGATGTGCTTGAGCTGCGTCTCGCGGTAGTCAGCGACCACCCAGACTCCGGCGTCATCCACGATGCGGGCGACCAGTTGCCCGGGCTGCACCAACTGTCCTAAATGAATATCCTTGCGTCCGACCCGGCCGTCACACGGCGCGATGATCACTGTGTAGGAAAGGTTGAGCCTGGCAAGTTCCAGAGCCGATTCCGAGACTTCGACAAGGGCCGAACTCTGGCCGAGACGGCCGGCCTGCTCCTTCCTGCCGAGGTCCACGGAGTTGCGCTGCTTGAGCGCCTGCTCGTAACGGGCCTTGGCCGTGAGGTATCTTGTCTCCACGGCATCGTATTGCTGCCGGGTGACTGCGTCCTTGGCGATCAGGGCCTTGTAGCGGGTGTAGTCGTTCTCGGCGTTGCGAAGGTTCTCCCTGGCCTCCTCTATTCCGGAATCAAAGACGGTGACGTTGTTCTCGATAGTCTTCAGGCCAGCCGCGTCTGTCGATTTTCCGGACATCGTCCTTTCGAGGTCAGACTCGGCCTGGGCCAGCCTGAGCCTGTACTCGGAATCATCGATGATGACCAGCGTGTCCCCCTTGCGGACGCGGTCGTAGTCACCGAAACGGATTTCCTTTATGAAACCCTGCACCCTTGTGTTGACCGGAACGATATGACGGTCAACCCTCGCGTCATCAGTATACTCCACCTTGCCGAAGTGAAAGAACCGCGAGCACACATAGACCGCTCCGCAGACCAGTATGGCGATCACGACGACATTGTATATTCTTTTAAGAGTCTTTTTGTTTTCCATTTTTATTTCGTTTGAATTTTCTTGCTTTTCCTGTCCGGCCGCGTGCCGTGAATTAACAGCAGGCTACCGACTCTGCATATTCATTGATTTGTCTTTTCGCAACCGGTTAGAGGATTCCTGCGGCATAGGCGAGCCTGCACTGGCGGTAGCGGATCTCCGCCTCCGCGTCAGAAACGCCGATTTCCGCGCTGAGCTTCATGTTGAACGCATCCAGCATGTCGGTGACGAGCGCAAGCTGCTCCATATAGCGGAAATACACTCTGTCGTAGTTCTCAGTCGCCAGCTGCAGGCTCTTCCGGCGGGTCTGAAGTTCGGTGAACGCAAGCTGCCAGTCGCTGTAGGCCTGCTTGACCTCCTCGCGCACATTCTGCCGCGCCACTTCAACGGCCTCTCTGGCCTGACGGGCCGCCAGGTTCGCCTGACGGACCTTGCTGCGGGATTTGTACAGCGAACCGAAACTGTAGTTGATTCCGAGTCCGACGTACCAGATGTTGATGTTCTTGTTGATCGGAGGAATCTCGAACGTGATCGGCCCGTTCAGATTGTCGTGTGCGACCACGGCCACGCTCGGCAGCATCTCCCCTTTCACTATGGTCCGGCGGGTCTGAGCCTCGTCGCTGGCCACCTGTGCCAGGACGGAGGACGGAGCGGAGCGGTAGGCGGCTTCCTGCCAGTCCGCCATCCCTGAATATTCATACTCCGCGGCATCGGGCAGCGAAGGTGTGACGACGGTGCCGTCCGGCAGGCCGAGCGACTCGCAGAGACGGTAGTTCATCACGTCCGCGTTCGAACGGAGACGGTCGAGTTCAAGATTGAGGGTCTGAAGCTGGAGTTCGTAGCGGGTCACGTCGTCGGCAAGGGCAAGTCCCTGCTGGCGGCGGGCCTCGATGTCGGAGATCAGTTTCTCGGTCAGGGAGATGTTCTGCTCATAGACCTTTATGCTGTTGCCGATTCTGTAGAGGTCAAGGTACTGCCCTGCGGCCACGAGCCTGAGGCTCTGCCTCGTCTGGTCCAGCTGGACGTTGGATCTTTTGAGATTGAGGTCGGCCATTTCGACTCCGGCCTTCAGCACTCCGCCGGCGTAGATCACCTGGGAGGCGTCGACGGAGAAACAATTGCCGAAATGAGGGGTCT
>CAVCDF010000145.1:0-3741 GCA_963600795.1 Anaerotignum sp.
ACATTTCGGGCCGTTTCCGTTGCCAGTCACCTCCGGCAGCACATCTCCGGCAACGTTTCGGGCCGTTTCCGTTGCCCGGCACCTCCTGCCGTACATCCCCGGCGACGTTTCAAGGCGACCGTCGCCCGTCACATCGTGACAGCGGAGACGATTACTGCAGCCACGGTTACAACAGCGACAGTCACAACGGAGATGCTTACTGCGGCGACGGTTACAACAGCGACAGTCACAACGGAGACAGTTACGGCGGAGACAGTTATGGCGGAGACAGTCACAACGTAGACAGTTACTGCGGCGTACTAAAATTTTAACCAAACCGATATAAATTTTAATATATTCAAGGGAAGATGTACATTCGCGACCGTTTTTTAGTGGTTTATGTTTAATTCTGCGGCCGTTTTCAGTAAGTAGCGAAGAATCAGATGCTTCGGATTCGAAAAGATTAAGCAGGTAGTTTTTTACCATTGCTTTGTTGTTGCAGGGCCGCGCAAGCAGTTTTCAGTACTTATGGAGTACACAAGAGTATTCCGTCCCAAATTCTTTCATCTTTTCCAGAAGGGACGGTACAGCAAGGAGAGATTCGTCTCCGACCTCATCGCAGGTGTGATTGTCGGCATCATCGCCCTTCCGCTTGCAATCGCGTTTGGAATCGCCAGCGGCGTCACGCCCCAGCAGGGACTTATCACCGCGATCGTCGCGGGATTTCTGGTCTCCGTCTTCGGAGGCTCCCGCTTCCTGATCGGCGGACCGACCGGTGCATTCATCGTCATAGTGGCCGGGATTGTGGCCAAGTACGGGATGGCCGGACTCACCATCGCCACGATAATGGCGGGTGTAATCCTCATCGTTATGGGCCTGTGCCGCCTCGGAACAGTGTTCCACTTCATCCCTTACCCGATCGTGGTGGGCTTCACCAGCGGCATCGCCCTGACAATCTTCTCCACGCAGATGAAGGATTTCTTCGGACTCACGAATGTCTCAGTGCCTTCGGGATTCATCCCGGAATGGATCTGCTATTTTCAGAACATCGGCAACATAAACTGGCTTGAGACGGCCCTGAGCGCAGGCTGCCTTGCGGTGATCGTGCTTTGGAACAAGTTCGGACCGAAGAAGATACCGGGATCGCTGGCGGCTCTGCTGCTAGGCACTCTGGCCTCGGTTCTCCTGGGCAGATTCTGCGGCGTCGACTTCGCCACCATAGGCTCCAAGTTTCCGGAACTCGCCGAAGGCCTCCCTATGCCGAAGCCGACGATGCCCGACCTCAGCTGGGGCGATGTGCATAACCTTGTGTCCCCGGCCTTCACGATCGCCATTCTCTGCGCCATCGAGTCCCTGCTCGCGGCGTTGGTGGCGGACGGAGTGACCGGCAAGCAGCATGACTCCAACACCGAGCTCATAGGCCAGGGAATAGCCAACATCGTGACCCCTCTCTTCGGCGGAATCCCTGCCACAGGCGCCCTCGCGAGGACTATGGCGAGCATCAACAACGGAGCCAGGACCTCCGTGGCCGGCATAGTGCACGCCGTGGTGCTGCTGCTCATCTATCTTTTCCTGATGCCGTATGCGGTCTATGTGCCTCTTAGCTGCCTTGCGGCGATCCTCGTCGTCGTGGCCTACAACATGAGCGAGTGGAGGACCTTCCGCTACCTGCTCAAAGGCGACAGGTCCGATGTGGCGGTGCTTCTGATCACATTCTTCCTCACCGTAGTCATCGACCTCACCGTGGCCATCGAGGTGGGCGTGCTTCTCGCCATCGTGATGTTCGTCAGACGTATGATGCAGACTTCCAGCATCGAGGTGCTGGACCAGGCGCGTCTCGCGGCCACCGAGGACGACGAGAAAGCTTCGCTTGAGGACACTGAATATCTTGACGTCCACAAGGGTGTGGAAATCTATGAGATCAACGGACCTTATTTCTTCGGCCTTGCCGCCCGCTCGGAGGAGTTCGAGAACAGGAAGAACAACGGCACCTGCGTGAGAATCATCCGCATGCGAAAGGTACCGTTCATCGATTCGACCGGCGTGAAGAACCTGCGGAATCTCTGCGACATGGCCCGGAAAAGGAAAGTGCGGGTCATCCTTTCGGGCGTGCAGCCCCGCGTGATGCACACTCTGGAGAAGTTCGGAGTGGACAAGGAACTTGGCCGCGAGAACATATTCAATCACATCATCCCCGCCCTGGCCGCCGCCAACGAGTTCGCGGCCTCGAACGGAAACTCGAACGGAAAAGAGATGTCCGCCTGCGCCTGATGCGGAATCCGTCAGGCCCGCCGGTGGCTTCCGGCCTCTATAATTCCATTGTCAAACCAAGCCATATCCTCTGACTTTGAAAAGGCACGGCCGGAGGTGCCGGTCGATTCTGTATCCGATCAATTCTGTATCCGGTCGATGCGGACTATTCCTGTGCAGATGGAGGTGATGGCTTCGCGATGGGTGATGAGGATTACGGTACGGCCCTGAATCTCGGCGGAAAGGCGCCGCATCAGAACATGTTCGGTCTCGGGATCGAGGGCGGAGGTAGCCTCGTCAAGAAGCAGCACGCCGCCCGGGCGCAGAAGTCCGCGGGCTATGGCGATGCGCTGTGCCTGTCCTTCGCTCAGACCGGCACCGAACTCACCGCAGACTGTGTCCAATCCTTTCGGAAGGTCGAATACGAAATCGGCGACTGCAGTGTGCAGCACCCGGGCAAGTTCCCCGTCATCGGCCTCCGGCTTGCCAAGAAGCAGGTTCTCGCGCACGGTACCGCTCACAAGGGTGTTGCCTTGAGGAATATAGACGAAATTGCAGCGAGCGGCGGGCGTGACCTCTACATCGCTTTCCGGAGCGTTCTCATCGTAAAGGGTGATGTGTCCGCGGTCCGGAACCAGCAACGCAAGCATCAGTCTGATAAGGGTGCTCTTGCCGGCGCCGGTCTCCCCCACCACGGCGGTTATGCTGCCGGGACGGAAGTCATAGGAAAAATCATTGAATATGTCCTTGTCTCCGTCAGGATAGGCAAAGGATACGTTTTCGAAGCGGACTCCCGTTCTGCCTGACATTTTGACCGCCTCACCGGAATTCTCAAGCGGCAGGGACTCCAGTTCCGAAAGCCTTTCGGCAGATGTGGTGCTGCGGACAAAGGCCGGAATCTGACGGCCGAGGTCCACGAAAGGTCTCTGGATCTGGGACACAAGCTGAAGGAAAGCGGCCATCGCACCGAAAGAGAGAGTGCCGCGTCCTATTCCCACCACACCCCAGATGAAGACTGTCGCATAACCGGCGGCGAAGCCGATCTGGACCATCGCGCGGGAGAACAGAGAGTAGTCGGTCCTTTCCATAACCTTCTCCTGCAGCCCGGTCTGCAGGCTGTCAAGTTCATCGGCCGCCTTGGAGGTATATTCAAGGGCGGAAAGCAGCGTCCTGTGCTGGAGGTTCTCCTGCAGATGACTCTGGACACGGCTGTCGGTGCTTTTTATCTCGGCCGTAAGCCGGCGCATCCTGCGCAGATAGCTCTTGCTGACGACAATGGCCACAGGCATTATGCAGATGACGACAAGGGCAAGCCTGTAGTCCATTCCGGAAAGGAAGGCCGTCGCGCCGACGATCTGCACCAGGGTGGAGATGACGGTCGGAACGGACACGCACAGCGTATTGCTGATCTCGGTGATGTCGCTCTCGAGCCTGTTAAGCACATCCCCCGAATGGAAGGATTCCTTGCCTGTCCACCGGCTTTCCATCAGATGGGTGAACATCCTGTAGCGC
>CAVCDF010000146.1:0-2949 GCA_963600795.1 Anaerotignum sp.
CAAATAGAAGGCGTTTTAATCTTACCATTTGGGGTAATCAAGTATATAGTTCCCAAATTTTTCCGTTTTTTATTGATTTGTGGCGAAATCCAGAAATAGATTGTAAATTTGGCCCTTGACAAAAATAGTTTATCGAGTAAAAGATTTTATTTATGAGCCTTTTGAAAAGAATCAGGCTGCATCTGCGCGGAGCGCGCCACGACTATGTCCCGATTCTCTCTCAGCAGACGGATTTTCTGTGCAAGACATCATCTCTTCTGGTGGAGATGCTTGGAACGATGGACTCCTCCTTGTGGGCAAGGAACGAGAGAGACATCAAATCCTGTGAGGTGCAGGGCGACGCCCTGCTGACTGAATTCCACGAGATGCTTTCGGGAAGGTGGTTCGTTCAGGTCAACAGGCTTGACCTGCAGGCTGTCGCGATGGCGGTGGACGACTGCCTCGACGTCATCAAGGACACTTCCAAGGCTGTCCTGATCTATCATCCGGAAAAGCTTGACGACCAGCTGAAGGAACTGGCCCAGATAGCTGAGTCCCAGTCCGAGGTCATCCACGAGATGATTCCGCTCCTGTTCGACATCCGCAGGAACTCTTCCGCTATCTCCACGGCCTGCGCCCGCGTGACGGAGCTCGAGCATACAGCCGATGAGGCCTATGAGGAATACGTCGGGAGCATATTCGAAACCGTGGAGGACATCAGGGAACTCGTGAAGTACAAGAATCTCGCTGAGATGCTCGAGAGCGCCACCGATGCGCACAAGCGCATTACGGACAATGTCCGCAAGCTCCTGCTGAATTTTCTTGTGGACTGATGGGGTAAGATGTTGCAAATGTCTTTGATTATCATTAAATTTGTTGGATAATCAGAGACATTTGTTTTTATATGGCTATATCGAACATTCTAAAATTGGTTTTCGGCTCGAAGGCCGACAGGGATCTCAAGCAGATCAGACCGGTCCTTGACAAGGTTCTGGCTGCCTATGGCCCTGTGGATAAGCTCTCTAACGATGAGCTCAGAGCCAAGACCGAAGAACTTAAGGCGAAGCTTCGCGATTGTGAGGCTCCTTTCGAAAAGAGGATTGAAGAAATCAAGTCGAAGCTTGAAGAGGACATTCCGGTGCACGAGAAGGAATCTCTGGCCACCGAGTCCGACAAGCTTGTGAAGGATGAGGACGCCGAGATAGAGAAGGTTCTGAACGAGATCCTTCCGGAAGCGTTCGCGATAATGAAGTCCACCGCGCGCAGGTTCAAGGAAAACGAAACCATCGTAGTGAAGGCTACGGACTTCGACCGCGCGCTGAGCATCAACCACGATTTCGTGACTATCGACGGCGACAATGCCGTGTACACCAACCATTGGATCGCCGGCGGCAACGAGGTGACCTGGGATATGGTGCATTATGACGTTCAGCTTATCGGCGGTATCGTCCTCCATCAGGGAAAGATCGCTGAAATGGCGACTGGTGAGGGCAAGACTCTCGTCGCGACCCTGCCGGTGTTCCTCAACGCACTGGCCGGCAAGGGCGTGCACGTCGTGACTGTCAACGACTACCTGTCAAAGCGTGACTCGGAGTGGATGGGACCGCTGTATATGTTCCACGGACTTTCAGTTGACTGCATCGACAAGCACGAACCTAACAGCGATGCCCGCAAGAAGGCTTACAGCTGCGACATCACGTTCGGAACGAACAACGAGTTCGGTTTCGACTACCTGCGTGACAATATGTCAGGCAGCATGAACGACCTGGTACAGCGCAAGCATCACTATGCGATTGTCGATGAGGTCGACTCTGTGCTCATCGATGACGCCCGTACTCCTCTCATCATTTCCGGACCGGTCGCAAAGGCCCAGGACGACGAGCAGTATATGGAGTTCAGGCCTTACGTAGAGAGCCTTTACCAGAAGCAGCGCACCCTTGTCACCCAGGTGCTGAACGATGCCAAGAAGGCTATCGCCGCCGGCAAGGAAGACGAAGGCGGAATGCTTCTTCTCCGAGCCTACAAAGGTCTTCCGAAGTACCAGCCGCTCATCAAGTTCCTCAGCGAGCAGGGTATGAAGCAGCTGATGCAGAAGGCCGAGAACTACTATATGCAGGACAACGAGCGCGAGATGCACATCGTCACCGACGAACTGTATTTCGTGATCAGCGAGCAGCAGCATTCTGTTGATATGACTGACAAGGGACACGATTTCCTTGCCAATTCCGTCTCCAATCCGGATTTCTTCGTGCTGCCGGATGTCGGAAGCCTGATAGCTGAAATCCAGAAGGACGAAACTCTGTCCACCGAACAGAAGCAGGAGAAGAAGGACGCTCTTATGGAGGACTACGCTCTCAAGAGCGAGCGCGTGCACACCGTCATCCAGCTTCTCAAGGCCTATGCGATGTTCCAGAAGGACGTTGACTACATCGTGATCGACAACAAGGTCAAGATCGTCGACGAGCAGACCGGACGTATCATGGAAGGCCGCCGCTGGAGCGACGGACTTCATCAGGCGGTGGAGGCGAAGGAGAACGTCAAGGTGGAGGCTGCCACGCAGACCTTTGCCACCGTCACCCTGCAGAACTATTTCAGGATGTACCACAAGCTGTCCGGAATGACCGGTACGGCTGAGACGGAGGCAGGCGAGTTCTGGTCCATCTACAAGCTTGACGTGGTCGTGATTCCGACAAACCGTCCGGTCATAAGAAATGACCAGAACGACCTTATCTACAAGACCAAGAAGGCTAAATACGCGGCGGTCATCAACAAGGTCGCCGAACTCATAGGCGAGGGGCGTCCGGTGCTTGTCGGCACCACCGACGTCGAGACATCCGAACTCCTCAGCCGAATGCTCAGGATGCGCGGCATCAAGCACAATGTCCTGAATGCCAAGGAGCACGCCCGCGAGGCTGAAATCGTCGCGCAGGCCGGTATGTCCAGCACTGTTACCATCGCCACGAATATGGC
>CAVCDF010000147.1:0-3904 GCA_963600795.1 Anaerotignum sp.
CGATATGAGCGGCTGCGGCATCAAGCCTGTCGGAAGGCTCCACAAGGTGAAGGTGGACGGGCTGGAACCCGGCACAAGCTACCGTTACAGGATTATGATGACTGCGGTGGAGGAATATTACCGCAACAGCACTCCGGTTTACGGGAAAAGTTACGGCGCCCGTGCGTATCACGCCAAGCTCCCTGTCGTCAGGACTCTTGCCAAGGATTACGACAAGGTCTCCTTCGCCGTCGTCAATGACGTCCACGCGGAGGATTCCCTTCTGAGAAGGCTGTTCGCGGACCAGGAGAAGGACCGTCAGTTCGATTTCGTCCTCTTCAACGGTGACATGACTTCGGACCTCTGCCACGAGTCGAAAATCCCTCGCCACTATCTCAAGTCGGCTTCGGAACTTTTCGCCTGCAAGGTCCCGCTCTATATGGCCAGAGGCAACCACGAATGGAGGGGCGCTGAGGCCGTCAAACTTCTTGACTGGTTCGACTTCCCGGGCAGGAATCCTTACTACACGTTCAAATACGGCAGATTCTTCTTCGTGGTGCTGGACAGCGCCGAGGACAAGGTGGACAGCGACATCGAGAACCACGGTCTGACCTGCATCGAGCCTTATCTCGAGCAGGAGACGGCCTGGCTGAAGGGGGTTGTCGGGAGCGAGGACTGGAAGAACGCCGAAAGAAGAATCGTGTTCTGCCACATCCCTCCTGCCGTCAAGGAAGTCTGGTACGGCAACCACAATGTCAGCAGGTATTTCTTACCCGTTCTTAACGGCAATGGGGTTGATCTTATGCTGAGCGGCCACGAGCATTACTACGAACTGCGCAAGGCCGGCACGGTCGGTGCCGATTTCCCCATCATAATCAATGACCAATGGCAGAGGATGGACGTGAACGTCACTCCTTCGAAGATTTCTGTGAGGATTCACGACACGGACGGCAGAGTCGCCCATTCGGTGGACCTGCAGTAATCCGCTTCAGTCCCGCCTGGCTCCGGCCGGTTTTCAGATCTCGATCATCGGACTTTCCAGTGCCTTTTTCAGTTGGTCGTCGTAGCGCAGGCGGATCTTGATTCCGGCTTCCTGGAAGTGGTAGCGTACAACGACTTCCTCTTCTATGAAAGGTACGATCTCATCCTTCTTGAGTTTCAGGAAGGTCTCCTTGTCCATCTCCAGCGCATTCTGGAGAGCGTCGAGCTCTGCGGACATATTCTTTGAAAGTCCGTCCTTCTCGAGTTCAGACTTCATCCTGTCGAAATAGGTCTTGGCGCTTGACCGGTAGTCGAAATTCTTGGTCTTTGCGAAAGCCACGAACCCGTCCCAGTCCTTGTCGGACAGATGGAAGTCTTCCGGCACGCTTTCGTGTGTGCGGACGAAATCGATGGCGTAGTCCTGGAGGATTCCGGAATAGACAAGCGAATATGTCAGCCTGCTGTAATCGTGCGCCTTGATCGTGACGTCAGGGGTTATGCCGCCTCCGTCGCGTACCGTTCTGCCGTGGGCGGTCTTGAACTCGTGTGTCAGGGAGTCGGGAATATACCCGACGCTGCCGTCCTCGTTACGGTGCGAATAGTCGATGGCCTGCACGCAGCGCCCGGAAGGGGTGTAGTATTTGGCTGTCGTGACCTTCAGCTGGCCGTTGTAAGGCAGCGGCCGGATGCTCTGGACAAGTCCCTTGCCGAAGGTTCTCGTGCCCATGACCGTCGCTCTGTCAAGGTCCTGGAGAGCGCCCGTGACAATTTCCGAGGACGATGCCGAGCCGGAATCTACCAGCAATATTATCGGTATCTGAGTGTCAACCGGTTCGGATGTGGTCTTGTACTCGGCCTGTGTCTCGGAGTTGACTCCCCTCGAGGAAACGACCAGAGAGCCCTTCGGCACGAAGAGCGAGACGATGTTGACGGCTTCGCTCATCAGTCCGCCTCCGTTGCCCCTGAGGTCATAGACCAACTTCTTCATGCCCTGTTTCTTCAGCTTGAGGAAAGCCGAGCGCAGTTCTCCGGAGACGTTCTCGGTGAAGCCCGTCTGGTAGATGTAGCCTGTGGTGTCGTTGAGCATCCCTGCATATTCAATGTCGGGCAGGTGGATTCTCTCGCGGGTCACTTCGATTTCGACGGTCTCCTTCGTGCGGAGCTTGAGTATCTTGAACTTGACTTTCGTGCCGGGCTTTCCCTTCATCTTGTCGGAGCATTCCTGGCTGGTCAGTCCGTGTGTGGTTTCGCCGTTGATTTCCAGGATTTCATCGCCGCAGCAGAGGCCTGATTTCTCTGCCGGAGAGCCTTTGTAAGGCTCGTTGATGATGACGTTGCCGTCCTTGTCCGGCTTGTAGATCACTGCGCCTATTCCGCCGTAGGACTTGCTGACCATCATCATCAGGTCATCGTTTTCCTCTTCAGGGATGTAGACAGTGTAAGGATCGAGTTCTGAAAGCATCGCGTCGATGCCGGCTCTTTCTATTCTGTCCACTGGAAGAGAATCGACATAGGAGCGGTTGAGTTCCTTGAGGATTGAGTTCTGGATTTCAGTCCACTTTCCGAGCTTGAAACTCTGGGACTGTGCAAAGGCCGCCGTGCTTACCGTTACCGCCAGCGCTGCCGCTATAAAAGATCTGATCTTCATTTTCATATTCCTTAATGTTCTCCCGCCGGTTCTTTTCTGTCCGCTGCGGAAAGGCGAAGGCACGGGCGCAACAGCCGTGCCAATCGCGCAAATTTAAGAATATTGTCGTAATTTTGCGGAAGGAAATTCAATGATATGACAAAGATGGTTTTTGCGACGGGGAACCGTGGAAAGCTCAGGGAGGCTTCCGAGATTCTGGGAGAGGGATTCGAACTGGTGACTCCGGCTGATTTCGGAATCACCGAGGACATCCCTGAGACGGGAGACACGCTGGAAGAGAATTCGCTCCAGAAGGCGCGGTACATTTATGACCGGAAGGGCTGCGACTGCTTCGCCGACGACACCGGCCTTGAGGTGGATGCCCTTGGAGGCGCTCCGGGAGTCTACACCGCCCGCTACGCCGGACCGTCCAAGAATTTCGACGACAACATGGACAAAGTCCTTTCCGAACTCGCCGCGCTTGAGGCGGAAGGAAAGACCGTATCCCGCACCGCCCGGTTCCGCAGTGTCGTGACTCTGATTCTGAACGGGGAAGTACATCAGTTCGAGGGAGTTATGGAGGGAGCCATCGCCAGGGAGAAATCCGGGAACGGCGGCTTCGGCTACGATCCGATATTCATAACAAAAGAATATCCCGGGATGACTGCGGCCGACATCACAGAGGAGCAGAAGAACGGGATTTCGCACCGAGGGAAGGCACTCCGCGCCATGGCTGCGTGGCTGAAGGAGCACCGGGGCTAAAGAGCGGACAATGCGCACGAAGGCTGAACTGATCGTCCTGAGCCACACCAAGGTCGGCGAGAATTCCATCGTCCTGCATACCATAAGCAAGGAATATGGAAGGCGGGGCTTTCTTGTGCGGGTCAGTTCAAAGACCGCGATGGCGCTGTTCCTGCCCCTGAATATTCTTGAGGCGGAAATCACCGAGAACCCGAAATCAGACCTCTGGTCGGCCCGCAGTTTCGTCAGCGTCAACCCGCTTCTGGGCATTCGCGGGAATATTCATAAAAACACGATGACGCTCTTCATGAGCGAGGTGCTGTTCCGTGTGGTGAAGGACCAGACGAACGAGGACGGCCTCGCCGACTGGCTGAAGGGGGCGATTCTGACCTTGGACGCGCTTAAGAGCGACTTCGCCAACTACCACCTTTGGTTTCTGCTGGAACTTTGCGCCGTGCTGGGCTTCAGCCCCGACACCGCCGGTCTCGCACCCTTCGCCGGAGAGCATCTCGCGCAGATCCGCTCGCTTCTCACCAGTCCTTTCGCCGAGGCGATGCTCGTCCCTCTGAAAGGAGC
>CAVCDF010000148.1:0-8452 GCA_963600795.1 Anaerotignum sp.
GGTCTGAAGGAGAAGTACGAGAACCACCACAGGGTGAAGATTGAGGACGATGCGCTCATCGCCGCCGTCAACCTCTCGCACAGGTACATCACCAACCGTTTCCTGCCGGACAAGGCCATCGATCTTGTGGATGAGGCGGCCTCCAAGCTGCGTCTGGAGATGAATTCGGTGCCTGAGCCTATCGCAGAACTCAACAGCGACATCCGTCAGCTGGAAATCGAAAAGGAGGCGGTCAAGCGCGAGGGAACATCCTTGAAATCAGAGAAGATCCAGAAGGAGCTTTCCGACAAGATGGCGCAGCGCGACGCTCTGATGAAGAGATGGAATGACGAAAAGGACATTCTCTCAGGCCTTCAGGAAGCCCGTCAGCAGATTGAGGACTATAAGATTCAGTCGCAGGCGGCCGAGAGGTCAGGAGACTATGGCAAGGTGGCTGAACTGCGCTACGGCAAGATTGCCGAAGCACAGAAAAAGATTGATGAACTGAGTGCCAGGCAGGCGGCCATCGAAGATCCTATCGTGACCGAAGCCGTCACTCCGCAGGACATCGCCGAGGTTGTGGCCAAATGGACCGGCATCCCTGTTCAGAAGATGCTTGAGAGCGAGAAGGAGAAACTCCTGCGCATCGAAAGCGAACTGCACAAAAGGGTTGTCGGGCAGGATCAGGCGATCCAGGCCGTGGCCGATGCGGTGCGCCGCAGCAGAGCCGGACTGTCGAACGAGAAGAGACCTATAGGTTCGTTCCTGTTCATGGGTACGACCGGTGTTGGCAAGACCGAACTGGCGAAGGCGCTGGCCGAGTTCCTGTTCAACGACGAGAACATGATCACGAGAATCGATATGAGCGAGTACCAGGAGCGTCACACCGTGAGCCGTCTGGTCGGAGCGCCTCCGGGATACGTCGGTTACGACGAGGGAGGCCAGCTGACCGAGGCCGTGAGGAGAAAGCCTTATTCGGTCATCTTGCTGGACGAGATTGAGAAGGCGCATCCGGATGTGTTCAACGTGCTGCTGCAGGTGCTTGACGACGGCCGTCTGACCGACAACAAGGGCCGTACGGTGGACTTCAAGAACACGATTCTGATAATGACCTCCAATGTCGGTTCGGACATCATCCAGGGCTATATGGACAGACTCCCTGCCGTTGGCCGTCCGGGAGCGGATCCGGCCGAAGAGATGAATGCCGTGGCCACCAGACGCAATCTTCTTGAAGAGTGCAAGAGCAAGGTTATGGATGTGCTGAAGGCCACGGTAAGGCCTGAGTTCCTGAACAGGATTGATGAAATCATAATGTTCGACCCTCTTACCCAGAACGATATCCGGGACATCCTGCACATCCAGATGAAGCAGCTCCAGGACAAACTTTCGGAGGAAGGTGTCACCGTCAGGTTCACGAAGGCATTCGAAGATTATATGGTCACGGGAGGTTACGACCCGGCCTACGGCGCGCGTCCTATCAAGAGGCTGATGCAGAGGGAGCTGGTCAATCAGTTGGCGAAGGCGATCCTCGCTGGTACCGTCCACAAGGACTCCACCATCGAGGTCGATGCCGCTTCCGGACAGATTGTCCTCCGCAACGTCTGAATTTACCTCGTGAAGGAGACTTCCCGGAGGATGCGCTTCATCCCGGCGTACTTGTCGAGGACCCACATGACATAGCGGATGTCCGTGTTGACACACTTGTTGAAGCCCTGAGTGTAGGAAGCGTCGCTGGCGAGCGATTCGCGGTTGCCGTCGAAGGCAAGCCCGATGAGCTCGCCTTCCGCGTTCAGCACGGGGCTGCCGGAATTGCCGCCCGTGATGTCATTGTCGGTCAGGAAGTCCACCACAAGAGTCCTGGACCCGTCAGGCATCTTCGCAGCCCATCTTCCCCACTTTCCTTCCTCCATAAGGTACTTCTGCCTGCCCTTGAGGTCAAAATCGTGCGACTGTGAATCGTATTTCTCGAGAAGCCCCTTCGGGGTCGTGTACCAGCCGTACCAGATGCCGTCCACAGGCTGGAACCCTCCGACCGTGCCATAGGCGAGCCTCATCGTGGAATTCGCGTCCGGGTACTGCTCCGTGCCCTCGTGGAGTTTCATCCAATAGAGCGCTCTCCTGTACTCTTTTTGGAGTTCATTGAGGTGCATCATCTTCTCAAGATGCCCGTCCCTTTCGTTGAACGCGGAAATCGGAGTGTCGGCGAAGAACATTCTCAACGGATCCTTCCTGACCTCGTCCAGCGATCCGACCGAAGCAATCCGCTTTTCCGAACTTATGAGACTCTTGTCCCAGAGATATTCAACCATAGCCTCGTAGTTCGTTCCGAACCTGTCATACATCCTGTTCTGGAACTTTCCGAAATAGACGCTCTCCAGGTTGGAGAAATATTCCCTGACCGCATAGACAAGCAGGTCCTTCTCGACCCTCGGATCCGTGTCCCTGACCCCGTCGAGCAGCGCCTCCCTGGCCTTTTCCACGCTCGAGGCGTTCCCCGCCCGGAGCAGATAACGACAGATGAAGGTGCCTCTGAACATCGTCTCGCGGAAATATGTCTTGTCCCTTTCGATCTTCTCCGTCTGTGAATATGCTTCCCCTATGTCAGGAATCAGAGTCTCCCACATAGCCCTGCGGTTCGGCGCGGCGTTTATCCATTTCTGCATCTTCCTCTCCTGCGCCTTCTTCTCATCAATCACGGCAAAACGGCTGTAGCACTCCGCCATACCGGCATTGTTCTCCTGCAGGTTGCTCAGGCTGAAGTACCGGTCGGAATATTTCATCCTAACTTCCGGATCGGCGGCCATCCACTTGGAGATGATTGCCATCTGGTTACCTCTCAATTCATTGCTGACAGGCAGGCTGACTCTTTCCTGATAATCGACGCTTGCCGATGAGCAGTAGCGGTCGGTCTTGCCGGGATAGCCTATGACCATCGTGAACGAACCGGGCCGGTAACCGGAAAGGGAAATCTTCAGGCTTTTCTCCCTTGTGACTGGCTGTCCGTTCTCGTAGATTCTGTAGAGCGCGAAATCGCAGTTGTGCCTCGGCCAGGTCCAGTTGTCCTTGTCCCCGCCGAAATAGCCTATCGTGAGCGGCGGAACCGCCACAAGCCTCAGGTCGGTGTAAACCTTGTAGACTGACACATAGTACTTTTCCCCCGCCCACATCGAACTGAGAATGCATTCAAGACCGGTGGCTTCATTGTACCGCTTCTCCACGATCGAGGCGATCTTTCTCGACCCGAACTTCTTGCCAGAAGCCCTCATCTCCTTGATCAGCCCCTTCACCTCCTCGGTGACATCGAAAACTCTCTTGAGGAAATAGACCTTCTCGCCCTCTATCGGGATCTCGTCAGCGCTGTTCATCGCCCAGAAGCCGTCCTCAAGATAGTTGTGCTCAGGCGTGCTCAACTTGGAGATGTTGGAATAAGCGCAATGGTGATTGGTGATTATCAGCCCGTTGTCCGAAATCACGCTGCCCGTGCAGTAGAATCCGATGGAAACTATGGCATCCGCGACGGCCGTCCCGGGGGCCTCGTCATTGTAGATTTCGTTGGCACCGAGCCGCAGTCCGCGCTCCTGCATCTTCTTTTCCAGAGCCTTGTTCAGATCCTGGATCATCCACATACCTTCATCGGCAAAAGCCGCGACGCTGAATGTCAGCGCCACGGCCATAGTGAGTATCCTTTTTAAATTCAGCATTTTATCTTTCTCTAATCACGTCACCGTGATCCTTGGCGACAGCCTCTTTCCATTTGTCGGTGTAACCTGGCTGGGTCAGGCCGGCAGGAGTACCGTCATTCCACTCAGTGTGCTTGAACGAGCCGTCCTCGTTCTGCGCCTTGACGTTGCCGTCGATGTACTTCACAAGCAGCATCTGCTCAAGGGCCACCCAGTTCTCGAACTGCGTCTGGGCGGTGTTCACTGAATATTCAGTCAGCATCTTCCTGACAGGAGCGAACCAGTCCCTGCTGTCGAGTCCTTTCTTCTCGGCCTTAGGAAGAATCTTGTTGTAAAGTTCCATAGCCTTGGCGTCGGACTCCACAAGAGCCTGTCCCATCTGGGCGTTCTCGAAGGCGTCGATCGCTTCTACGACCGTAGGAGCCATTATGTTGTAGGCCTTGTAGCAGGCGTTGGCAACGCGGTTGTTGATCCAGAACGAAGCCGTCGGGGAATATTCAAGCATATTCCCGTTGCCGACCCTGAAGCATTCAGGAACCTTGTCGGTGCTGGTGTAGATCGGAGTCAGATAGGACGTGGCGGCGTCATCGGTGCCGAACCATATCACTCCCCCGACGACATCCGGAAGTTCCGGACGGGCCTGCCCCACGAACCAGAATCCGGTCTGCTGGGTGGCGATGGCCCTCTCGTTGACATAATGCCAGCCTTTATAGTCAAAGCCCATAGGCCTCCATCTGTAAGGCAGGGCGTTGCCGCCGGCCCCGATGTCGGTCGTCATGTCCAGAGGAGTTCCCTCGAAGTGGTCGCGCATCGCGTCGGCGACCTGCTTCAAGGTGATCTTCTTCGCCGGCTTCACGAACAGAGGCATCCTGTGGCTGAGGTTCGCTCCGGTGATGTAGTCGTAGTAGTTCGAGGCCGGTTCCGTTACGGTCTTTCCGTCCTTCTCGTAGGTGAACTCGCCTCCGCACAGGATGTTGAACGCGCTCCAGGCTCTTGCGTCGCAGGCCCTGGCTCCGCTGAAGTCAAGCGGATTGAAGGCAGCGCTGAAGTCGAAATCCTCGTCCCTGCCGCTGAAGTAGCCCTTTTCCCTTGCAAAGGAAATCACGTCCGGCGCATAGAGACAGTTCTCCGGATCGTTCAGAGGGAACGTCTGGATGCGCGCCTGGTTGGCGTGCGAGCAGATGTAGCCGTCAGGAATCCTTCTGGCGACCCAGACCAGGCCCTTGCGCACATTCTTCCCGTCCTTCATCTCGCAGCCTTTGCCTATCAGGTCCATCACCCAGGCTTCATTCTTGTCGGCTATCGAGAAGGACTCGCCTTCCGAAGCGTAGCCATATTCATTGGCAAGAGTCACGATGACATCTATCGCCTCCCTTGCAGTGCGGGCTCTCTGCAGTGCGATGTAGATGAGGGAACCGTAATCCATTATGGCAGTGGAGTCCATAAGTTCCAGCCTGCCGCCCCAGGTCGTCTCGGCGATGATGAGCTGATGCTCGTTCATGTTCCCGACAGTCTTGAAGGTGTGGGCGACCTGAGGGATCTGCCCCATCGGCCGGTAGGAGTCCCAGTCAGTTATGCTCAGCATCGAGCCGGCCTTCCAGTCCGCTGCCGGATGGAAATAGAGTTCGCCGTAAAGGACGTGAGAGTCGGCCGCATAAGAAACGATCGTCGAGTTGTCCGCGCTGGCGCCTCTGGTTACGATGATGTTGGTGCAGGCATCCGCCTTGAATCCTCCGGCGAGGACAAGGGCTGCCGCCGCAAGGGCGTAGATGGTTGAAATTCTTGCCATTTTGTAATCAGCGTATTATTGTTTGAATATTATTGTTTAAATTTGGTGCACAATTATGAACTTTTGCACGATTACAAATTGTAAAGATATGAAAAATATTTGTCTTGCCGTCATTTGTCTGGTCATTTCGGCTTCATCAGCCTTCGCCCAGCAGAGCACGCTCTCCCCTGAAGAGAAGGAAAAAAAACTGACTGAAATCATCCAGAATGAAGTCGAACGGCTGGAAACCCTGCTAAAGCTTGAGGACTGGCAGGTTTTCTACGTGGATTCCATCCTGACGAACGATTACCGCGAAATGCAGGCTGAAATCGACAATCTGGCAAAGGCGAAGGTGTCCAACGCCGACCTGTACACCATCGCAAGCGACAAATGGTCCGAGAACATCTACAAAGCAATGCGCAAGGTGCTGAAAGACCCTCAATGGGAGAAGTACCTTAAAAACGGCGCCGCAAGGGAGAAGAAGGCCCGCGACAAAAGAAAGGAGAAGATGGAGAAATCCGCAGCCAAGTAAGCGGGAAAATGATTAACTTTGCAAGAATATTCGTGGATAATTATGAAAGAGAAGATAGAACAGCTGCTGGCTCAGATCAGCGAGCTTAAGTGCAAAAGCGCCAAGGAAGTCGAGGAGGCCCGTGTAAGGCTTCTCGGCAAGAAGGGAGAAGTCACGAAACTTTTCGAAGAGTTCAGGACCTACGGCCCGGAACTCAAGAAGGAATTCGGCCGCAAGATCAACGAACTGAAGCAGGCGGCCCAGGCCAAGATCGAGGAACTCAAGGAGCAGACAGTCCAGGAAGGGACTGCGGAAGGGCCGAAAGAGGACCTTTCAATGCCAGGAATTCCTTTCGAGCTCGGCTCCAGGCACCCGGTTTCGATTGTCCGTCAGGAGATTGTGGACATATTCAGGAAATTCGGCTACGATGTCGCTGAAGGACCGGAAATCGAGGATGACTACCACGTCTTCGAGGCGCTGAACTTCCCGCTCAACCATCCGGCCAGAGATATGCAGGACACCTTCTTCGTGTCTGCAGGACATCCGAATCCGCTGCTTCTGAGGACGCACACTTCTTCGGTGCAGGTCCGTGCGATGGAATCGATGAAGCTTCCGATCAGAGTGATCTGCCCGGGACGAGTGTTCAGGAACGAGGCCATCTCCGCGCGTGCGCACTGCATCTTCCATCAGGTGGAAGGCCTGTACATCGACGAGAACGTGACCTTCGCAGACCTCAAGCAGGCCATCCTGCTGTTCGCCCGCGAGATGTTCGGACCGGACACGGCAATCAGGATGAGACCTTCATACTTCCCGTTCACCGAGCCGTCCAGCGAGGTTGACGTGAGCTGCAACATCTGCCACGGCAAGGGCTGCAACATCTGCAAGGGTACCGGCTGGCTCGAGATTCTGGGCTGCGGAATGGTTGACCCCAATGTTCTGGAGGCTTCCGGAATTGACAGCAAGAAATACAGCGGTTTCGCGTTCGGAATGGGTCTGGAGCGTATCGCGATGCTCAAGTGGCAGGTCAACGACCTCCGCCACTATTTCGAGAACGACCTCCGTTTCCTGTCCGAGTTCAAGACCTCAATAGAAGTTTAAATGAAAGTTCCGCTGTACCTGCTTACGGTCCTGCTTTGCCTGTCCTGCGGAACGCAGGCTGAACTGGAGGAGATTTCAATCCGGCTTGACAAGGAGACCTTGAACCCGGTGCGCAATCCGGGAGAACAAGGTACAGTCAGCGTCATAGGACTTTATTCCAACGGAAAGTCGTCAGAGATTCCGCTGTCCGATGTCAATCTGTCCGTGCGTACCGTCAGCGCAAGCGGGGACGTGGAAGTGGCAGGGTTGTCAGGTGACCGGCTGATTCCCAAGGAAGGCGGCGTGGGTGAAATCACCGCGGTCCTTCAGAAAGACGGAACCACCCATCTGGCGGCAAAGAGGTTCATCGTCGCTCCGTACTACCGTGACTATCACCAGACTCTCGTCCTGAAACTATTCATGGGGCAGGACGGGGAGCCGAAGAACCCGAATCCGGACAACCTTACTTTCCGGCACGAGGATCCGTCCCGCATCTGCACCTTCAGTCAGGCTCTCGATGTCGTGAAGCGGGTGGACAACCTGACCCGTGGAATCCCGAAAATCATCTACCTGATAGGCTGGCAGCGTGGCGGACACGACCATCTCTATCCGGACTGGAGCATAGTCAATCCGAAACTCAAGCGGGAAGAGGACTCGACGGCCCTCGAAAGTCTCCGGTGGCTGATCCGCGAAGCCCGCAGTTACAACACTACGGTCAGCCTGCACATCAATATGGTTGACGCTTTCAAGGAAAGCCCTCTGTGGGACACCTATGTAAGCAACGACATCATCGGCCGCGACGAGAACGGCAATCTGAAGCCGGTCTGGGAAGACATCAAAGGGCACAAGGCCTATCACGTCAGCTATACCAGGGAATGGGAGAAGGGCTTCGCCAAACAGCGCATCGACAACCTCATCGCCATGGTGCCGGAACTGAAGGAAGGACACACCATCCACGTCGACGCTTTCATCGCATACTGGCCTCCCGAAAAATGTCCCCTCAGTCCCTGGCACGCCAAGCCCGAGAACGGAGGCATCGATATGTACAAGGAAGTCGAAACTCAGCGGAAGATTTTCAAATACTGGAGGGAGAAAGGTTTCGACGTGACGGGAGAAGGCCTGTTCTGGGCCCATCCTGCAGGAGAGGGGTTCATCGGACTCCAGCCTATGTCCTGGTGGTTTCCTGACGACAAGAATTTCCAGATGGAGATTCCCGAACGCCTTTCGGCAAGAGGGCGCACCAATCGCGACGGGCAGGGGGACTTCCGCTTCGGCTCGAGCATGCAGGGAGAAGACATATTCCAGAAAGACCTTGAGGGCCTGACCGGATTCCTTTCCCAGTTCTGCACGATGACTCTGCCATGGTACTATCTGAGCCGTCTGGAACGTGTCGCGTTCGTCGATGAAGCCCTGTACTACAGCGAGGGAGTCGTGGCT
>CAVCDF010000149.1:0-25288 GCA_963600795.1 Anaerotignum sp.
CGGCGGCATAATGCTCCTTCTCTTCGGCAGCATCGCCTCGGTCGGCATCAACAATATGGTCAAGGCGCACATCGACATGAACAAGACCCGCAACCTGATCATCGCCTCCCTGATTCTCACCATCGGCATCGGCGGCGCTGTCATCAGCTTCGGAAAGTTCTCCCTCGCCGGCATCGGTCTGGCTTCGGTTGTAGGTGTCATCCTGAACCTCATAATCCCTGACGCCGACAAGGAAGAGGCGAAGGCGGAGGCAAAGTAGTTTTATGAATATCCCGGAGGCCTCGTCAGCGACGGGGCCTCGTTTTTTTTTATGAATATTTAGATACATATGCTTAAAGTCAAGATAGTCAACAAAAGCCAGTGGCCGGACCCGGCCTACGCCACCGAGGCTTCGGCAGGAATGGACCTCCGCGCGAACATAACCGAGCCCATAGTTCTCAAGCCGCTGGAAAGAGTCCTTGTGCCCACGGGCATATTCATAGAACTTCCTGTCGGCTACGAGGCCCAGGTGCGTCCGCGCAGCGGGCTTGCCACAAAGCACGGAATCACCGTGATCAACAGCCCCGGCACCGTGGACGCTGATTACAGGGGTGAACTGAAGACATCTCTGGTGAACCTTTCGAACGAGCCGTTCGAGATTGTTCCCGGCGAGCGTATCGCGCAGATGGTTGTCGCCCGTCACGAACGTGTCGAGTGGGAGGATGTCGAGTCTCTGTCCGAGACTGAAAGAGGAACTGGTGGCTGGGGAAGTACGGGTGTTAAGTAACGCCCTATGGGCGTTACTTACATTTGAACCCCCTGCACCCCCTGTCAGGGGGGAATATCGGCCTAACGGCCGGCCGGCAGAAGCCGGCTTGTCGCTTCGCTCCGTTACAAGGAAAAACTTTTATTTAGGATATGGACATCAATAAATTATATGCCGCGTTCAGGGAATGCGGAAGCGTGACTACGGACAGCCGCGCGATAAAGGGCGGAGAGATGTTCTTCGGCCTGAAAGGCGAGAATTTCGACGGCAATGAATATGCTCTCAAAGCCCTCGAGGCCGGAGCCCGCTATGCCGTCGTGGATGAAGGCACGGCAGCTGCCGCTTCGGGGAATCCTGGTATCATTGCCGTTCCGGACACGCTCGCGGCCCTGCAGGCCCTTGCCAGACACCATAGGGAAAACACTTTCGTGGACGGGAAACGCCTGACGGTCATCGGTCTGACCGGCACCAACGGCAAGACAACCACCAAAGAACTGATCACCCGGGTACTGTCTGCCAAATACCGCGTGACATCGACACAGGGCAATCTTAACAACGACATCGGCGTGCCGCTATCAGTCCTGTCCATCAATTCGGAGACCCAGCTTGCCGTCATCGAGATGGGAGCCAACCATCCTGACGACATCGAGAAACTGGTCAAGGTCTGCGAGCCGGACTACGGACTCATCACCAATGTCGGCAAGGCGCATCTGCTCGGTTTCGGCAGTTTCGAGGGAGTGAAGAAGGCCAAGGGCAAACTCTACGACTACATCCTCGAACACGGAGGAAGCGTATTCCTGAACGCCGACGATCCTGAACTTTCCGCGATGGCCGCCGTCCGCAAGGGATTGAATGTCATTGAATATGGCCTCAAACACTCCGGTACTCTGGTACTGCCTTCCGACGCCGAACATCCTTTCGTCAGGATGGCCGTCCCGGCCGGAACTTCCGAAGAACCGGACACCGAGACTCTTCTGGGTCTTGAAACCCACCTTGCGGGAGCGTACAACGCGGCTAACATCGCCGCAGCCATCGCTGTCGGACGGTATTTCGGAGTCCCTCTCGAGGACGCTCTCCAGGCCGTGAGCGAATATATTCCTAAAAACAACCGCTCGCAACTGGAGAAGACGGAGCGGAACATCCTGATTGAAGATGCCTACAACGCCAATCCTACAAGCATGGCCGCGGCACTGGACAACCTCGCCTCCGTTCAGGCTCCGAGGAAGGCGGCTCTGCTGGGGGATATGCGCGAACTCGGAGCCGAGTCGGTAGGGGAGCACCGCGCCGTGCTTGCCAAAGTACTTTCTATGGGGCTGGACCTTGTCTGTCTTGTCGGGGAAGAGTTCCGCAAGGCTCTGGAGGCTTCAGGAGAAGTTCCTGGCAGTGAGGCTGTAAGGTGGTTCGCCTCTTCGGCCGACCTTGCAGCCTGGCTGAAAGCCAATCCTCAGTCAGGCCTCACCATCCTTGTCAAAGGGTCACGTGGAATTCAGATGGAAAAGGTGCTGCCGGAACTGTAATGCGGCGTGATTCTCCCGTGGCAGGATCTGCGGTGGCTGAACATAGGAGCTTATTCTGCAGATTTGAATGACGAAAATACGGAGATTCCATCAAAATGGTAATTCCAACAAGGAAACCGGTAACGGATAATCTGTAATTTTGGCGGAAATTCGCATCGTGAAACAGGATGCGGGAAAGTCGTTGTGACTGAGAACCCGTGTCTGAAGTTCCCTTAGTGAAATACCATAATATGTACATCGAAAACATCAATTCCCCGGCCGATCTTAAAGGCCTTGACGTAGAACAACTTAAAGTGGTGGCGGACGAGACCCGCCAGGCGGTTCTGAACCGCGTAAGCAAGCACGGCGGCCACGTAGGTCCTAATCTCGGCTTCGTGGAGGCCACGGTCGCTCTCCACTATGTGTTCGACGCCCCGGCCGACAAGTTCATCTTCGATGTCTCGCATCAGAGCTATCCGCACAAGGTGCTGACAGGCAGGGCGAAAGGCTTCCTCGGAGATGTGGATGACATGAACGCCATCAGCGGCTATTCCTCTCCGGCGGAAAGCCCTGTCTATGACAATTTCGAGGTCGGACACACCTCGACCTCGGTTTCTCTTGCGACCGGTCTGCAGAAGGCCAGGGACATCAAAGGCACGCACGAGAACATCATCGCCGTCATCGGTGACGGTTCTCTCAGCGGGGGAGAGGCGTTCGAAGGACTGGACGAGGCCTCCGAACTCGGCACCGGAATCATCATAGTGGTCAACGACAACGAGATGTCGATCGCCGAGAACCATGGCGGAATCTACAAGAACCTGAGGCTCTTGAGGGAGACCGGCGGCAAGGCCGAGTGCAATTATTTCAAGGCTCTGGGCTTTGATTACCGCTATCTTGAAGAAGGCAACGACGTCGGGAAACTTGTCGGGATATTCAGAAAAGTGAAGGGGACGACGGTCCCGACCGTGGTGCACATCCACACGGAGAAGGGCCACGGTTTCGCTCCGGCCGTCGAGAACAAGGAACGCTGGCATTATGGCGCTCCGTTCGATCCAGCCACGGGCGCGCCTCTGGCCGCTCCTGCAGGCGGTGAGGACTACAGCGCGCTGTTCGCCGACTGGATGCTCGAGAGGATGAAGTCCGATCCGACCCTCATCGCCGTGACCGCCGGCACTCCTGCCGCCGCGGGTTTCACTCTCGAGAAGCGCCTCAAGGCCGGAAAGCAGCATCTCGATATGGGAATAGCGGAGGAGCAGGCCTGCGCAATGTCCAGCGCGATGGCGAAGGGCGGGCTGCACCCGGTCTGGACCGTCTATTCGACCTTCGTGCAGCGCACCTACGACCAGATTGCGCAGGACCTCTGCATCAACTCCAACCCGGCGGTGATCAATGTGATGTGGGGCGGCACCGGCACGATGAACGACATCACCCACATCTGCCTTTTCGACATCCCGATGCTCACCAGCATCCCGAACCTTCTCTACCTTGCCCCGACCAACTGCGAGGAATATTTCGCCATGCTAGCCTGGGCTGTCCGGCAGGACCGCAAGCCAGTCGCAATCAGAGTGCCTTCCAACGGAGTCTTCCACACAAGCGAGGCGGTGGATTGTGAATATGCTTACGAACCTTCCTACAAGATCACCCGCCGGGGTAGCCGCGTGGCTGTGATCGCCGCGGGTTCATTCTACCAGAAAGGTGAAAATGTCGTATCTTTGCTTGCCGGCGAAGGTGTGGACGCGACGCTGGTCAATCCTCGGTATCTCTCCGGAGTCGACGAGGCGACCCTTGAAGATTTGAAGAAGGACCATTCGCTGGTAGTCACCCTCGAGGACGGCTGCAAGGACGGCGGCTTCGGCGAAAGGATAGCGGCCTACTACGGCCCTTCTGAGATGAAGGTGCTGGTCGGGGGAGTGAAGAAGGGTCTCTACGACAGGTTCGACCTCCACGAGCTCCTCAGCGACAACAGGTTGCTTGACGAACAGATCGTCGCCGACATCCTGGCTCTCCTGTAGCCTGGCATATTCATAAAAGGTTGATATGAAAGAAATCAGATTTGACACAGTGCAGCAGTTCAACGACTACTACGGTTTCGAGACGCTGCATCCGCTCGTGAGCGTGGCGAGGATGACTGAACAGAGAGTCCAGTCAGAGGAATTCACTATCCGCAACGGACTCTATATGATCTATCTCAAGGAGACCAAGGGTTGCCGCATCTCCTACGGCAGGACCGAGTACGACTACGATGAGATGACAGTCACCTCCTTCGCTCCAGGTCAGAGCATCCACGTGCTGCCTTCTGAAGGAGCGGCTCCGAAATGGACGGCCGTCGTGTTCCATCCTGATTTCCTCGCCCGCACCTCGCTCGGGGCGCATATGTCCCGTTATGGGTTTTTCGACTACACGAGTATGGAAGCCCTGCATCTTTCCTCGCAGGAGGTCACCATATTCAGAAATGTCGTGGACATGATCGGCCAGGAACTCTGTCACGCCATCGACAAGCACACCAAGGAACTGGTGGTCAGCAACATAGAATTGCTTCTGAACTATTGCCTGCGCTTCTACGACAGACAGTTCATCACCCGCGAGGAGATCAATCACACGGTGGTGCAGAAATTCGAGAAACTGCTGCGTGAATATATTAGCGGAGAGGCCGGTAGCAAAGGGCTTCCGTCCGTGGCCTATTTTGCCGACAAATGCTGCCTCTCGACAGGTTATTTCGGAGAGCTTGTCAAGGCCGAGACCGGCAGGAACGCGAGGGATTTCATCGCCGACCACATCCTCGCCGCCTCGAAGGAACTGCTGAACCATGAGGACCTGTCCGTCAGCCAGGTCAGCGAGCGCCTTGGTTTCGACTATCCGCAGCACTTCCTGCGGTTCTTCAAGCGGCACACCGGACTGACCCCGGGGGAGTACCGCAAGAGACCGGCCAACTGACGGCCGGAACGGTCTTCGCGGCATTCAGATGGAGAAGACCATTCCTGAACTGTAATCCGCCCGTCTTGGCGGTAAGGTAAAGAACAAGCGGCGGCAACTTGCAGAAGTTGCCGCCGCTTGTCTTTCTTCTCAACCCGGAAACCGGGAGATTGTCCGATTAATGGTTAATTTGCAGATTTATATGCAGGCGTGAACCTTTCGACTATGTTGAGGTAGTTCTCGAACTGTGCGTTGGTACGCGTACCGATGCCCTTGACATACCAGACTGCGTACACCCTGCTGCAGATCACTTCAGACTTGATTGTCTTGTCTCCGCCGGGGGCTGTAAATATGCTGCCGGCTCCGAATCCGTCCTCACGGCCGACCAGAGTGAAAATGAACCTGAGTCCGCCTGTGTTGGTGGATTTGAATGTTTCAAGGTTCAGGCTCGGATACCTGCTGATGATGTCGCTGTCGATGCCGTATTCCGCAAGCGTCTCGAACTTGTTGAGGACAGGATATGTATTCTTCTCAGTGACATCCTCAGGAATATCTACCTTGTAAGTGATCTGAAGAGGAATGACGTAATTGAGATTCTGGGACCACATTCCTACGTGGCCGTATTTGTCTGTGACTACAAGATTGTTGGTGAAAGTCTCGTACTTTTTGTCAGAACCCTGCTCGAAGAGAGTCTTAAACGGCTCCTGGCCGGCATCGGGAATGGCGTAGCGCATTTCAGTAAGTCCGCCGGAATAGACGCCGTCGAAGTCTGTTTTGCCCTGCTCGCAGGCCAGTTCCTCGGAATCTTTCAGAACCTGGATTTTTACGTCAGAGATGTATTTGTCGTAGTCGTACTTCATAATGGCGCCGGTGGCCGCCTCCTTGTAAGTTCTGGCAAGAAGATACCATTTGACGGCGTTTATCTTGTCATCGTTTACGGTGACGGAGTCCGCGGTAGGTGTGAGAGAACCTGTGTGGAGGCTCTGCGACTGCGGAGACCAGGCGAAGATGGCATCGTTCGGTTGAGGAATCTGGGTCATTTCGAAGGTCTCGGACGAGATGTAGGCCGTTTCGCCGTTCTCGTCAACGTAATTGCATGCCAGAGCCAGGATGGAGCGGTCGATGATGTTCTTTTCGCTCTGTGCCTTGATCAGCACGATGTACTGTCCTTCGAGGACTCCATTGTCGAGCGAGTCTGGAATAACATCGGCGATCGAGTAATTTTCATTGTTCTGGATGTACGGAATCCTTGGAGTTTCATCGGTCGCTCTGGTTTTAGTTCCGATGTATTTCTGCTCGTCTTCGGTGACCTGCGCTTCATAAACGGTTGAGGAAAGGCAGTCCAGAGTGATGTTTTCTTTGGTGAGCCGGGCCGTTGAAGGGTTGACGCGAAGGCGTATCGCCACGGAATCGCCGGCAACTATCATGTCAGGATGAGAAATGAGGACGATTCCTTCCGGGTCAATGACTTTCTTGACTTCTTCTGTCTCTTCTTTGCTGCAGGCGGCCAGCAGGACCATCGCGATTGCAGCCAGACTGATTAACTTTTTCATACTATAAAATAAAAATAATACACTTCTACTTCGCTTCTGTGGCCCCGAGGTGTTGAAACTGCTCGGGAACCATTATGTGACAGCCGTTTAATGTTTTGGCCGTCAAATGTACGTCTAATTTGTCTTTACCCCAAAAATAAATCGAATCAGAAATGCAAAAAGGGGCACTGCCGCTCAGGATGCGCAGGTACTCTTCGTGTCGAAAATCATTGTCAGGCCGGAGAAAGGCACTTTGTCAATGCGAGTCTGAATGACGTATCTTGCCAGCATTCCGATGAAGTACCCTGCTGTCAGTCCGACAACGGTCCCGACGATCACGTCCCCAAGATAATGCTTGCCTACGAATATCCTGCTTGCCGCCACCATCGAGGCCCAGAACAGAGCGACTTTGTAGAAACCGTTGTAGGAATGGGTCCTGTCATTTCTGAAACCGATTATCAGGCACATCGCAAGGGCGAAGGCGTTGGCTGCGTGAGCCGAGAAGAATCCGTAGAATCCGCCCCTGCCTTCAAGAACGTTCAGGCCTCCGAGCAGCATTCTTGAACTGTAGCTTGGCCTGAGCCTCAGAACGGAGTTCTTCACGAGGTTTGAGAACTGGTCGCACAGTCCGAAAGCCAGGCCGACGGAAACCAGCACGACGGCGGCTTTTTTCCATCCGAGCCTTCTGAAAAGCATCCAGGCGCAGATAATGTACGCAGGAATCCAGACCGTCTTGTCTGACATCAGCATCCAGACCTGATCCGTCGCCGGAGTGCTGAATCCGTTCAGAAACAGAGTCGCGTCCTGATCGATCCTGTGCAGGAAGCCTATGACTGTAGCGCTGACCATAACTTGTCCTTCAATTCCTTGAGACCTTCTCCCGTTATCGATGAGATGAACACGTGCGGAACGCCTTCGGGGAGCGTCGGCTCTATCTCTTTCTCTATGTCCTTGTCGATGAGGTCGCACTTGGTGACGGCCAGCACGCGGTCCTTGTCAAGCAGTTCGGGGTTGTATTCATTCAGTTCGTTGAGCAGGGTCTCATAACTTGCCTTGATGTCGTCCTCTTCCGCGGAGACCATGAAGAGCAGCACCGAGTTCCTTTCAATGTGGCGCAGGAAGCGTATTCCTATGCCCTTCCCTTCGTGGGCGCCTTCGATTATTCCGGGAATGTCGGCCATCACGAAGGACCTGTCATCGTAGTAGCTGACAATGCCCAGGTTAGGCTCAAGCGTCGTGAATGCGTAATTGGCTATCTTCGGCTTGGCGGCCGTCACGGCCGCGAGCAGGGTGGATTTGCCGGCGTTAGGGAACCCTACAAGCCCCACGTCGGCGAGGACTTTCAGTTCGAGGATGAACCAGCCTTCCTGACCTTCCTCGCCGGGCTGCGCAAAGCGAGGAGTCTGCTGGGTAGCGCTTTTGAAATTGTTGTTGCCAAGGCCGCCCCGGCCTCCTTTGCAGAGAATCCGGGTCTCGCCGGGCTCCAGCATTTCGAAAAGTGTCTCGCCGGTCTCTCCGTCCTTGGCCACGGTCCCGACCGGGACGTCGAGCACGATGTCCTCTCCGCTCTTGCCGGTCCTCAGTCCGCCTTCGCCGTGCGCCCCGTCTTCGGCTTTGATGTGCTTGCGGTATTTAAGGTGTATGAGCGTCCAGAACTGCGGGTTGGCTTTGAGGATGATGTGGCCTCCGCGGCCTCCGTCTCCTCCGTCAGGGCCGCCTTTGGGCACGTACTTGGCCCTGTAAAGGTGTACGGAACCTGCGCCTCCGTGTCCTGACGCGCACCATATCTTGACGTAATCTATGAAATTCGACTCTGGCATAATCCTTCGGTTCAATTCTGCAAAGATAGCGATTCTTTTCTGAACGGCATCAAGGAGCCGACAGGGAAAGATGCATACGTGATCGGTATATAATATATATAAAGGAAAAGAGACGCTTTCTGACCTGAAAGCGTCTCTTTTCGTGCTCTGTTAGGGACTCGAACCCTAGACCCACTGATTAAGAGTCAGTTGCTCTACCAACTGAGCTAACAAAGCATTTTTTCGCGTCAGACCCGAAGGCCGTCTGCATTGGAAAGAAGCGTGGCTCCTTTTGTGATCCGTTCGGGGCTCGAACCCGAGACCCCAACATTAAAAGTGTTGTGCTCTACCAACTGAGCTAACGAATCTTTCCAACCTGTTCAAGAAGGTGTCCTTCCTGATTGGGATTACAAAGGTATAGCATTCCGGGGAATTCTCCAAATATTTTTAGGAAAATTTTAGAAAAAAGTCAGTTCTTTCAGGAAAGCCGAATCCGCCGAAGCTACCCATTCCGGGAACGCTGAATCGGCTTTGAACTCATTGTCAGCGAAATGCAGCAGGAGGTCAAGGTCGAAGCTGTCTGAAGAGACGGCAGGGCGCGGTATCGCATCTTTCCCGGAATATGCTCCGCCGGCCATCCTGTAGCCTTCGGTGGCATCGTAGGCGTTGCATTTCTGTTCGATGTGCGAAGGAACCATAAGGAGCGGTTTCCCGAGATACATGGCTTCGCAGACCGACTCGAAGCCGGCCGTTGAAGCGTAGGCTTTGCATCCGGCCATCTGGCGGAGGAACTCCTCGTCGTCAAGATAGTAGAAGGACAGTGTGTCGTCCACAACCTTGACCGGCGCTTCATCGGCACGGTCCCAGAAGAATCTCAACGGAACTTCCGGATGGGCGGAGTGCCAGGCGAGGACATCCTGCGAGAATCCTGCGTTGAGCATGTATCCGTGGATGTAGCCTCCGTCGCGGATCGCCGTGCCGCTTTCCGCGGAGGCCGTGCGGAGTCTGAGGACTTCCGGCCTGAGCAGCGGAGGCATCACCCTGATTCTGCGCTTCGGGTCGTCCGGCATTCTGCGGAAACTGAGAGCCAGCACTTTCGCGCTGCCGCAGGCAACCATTCTGGTGAAGAAGTTGAGGGCGAAGTGTCCCGAATAGCCTTTCCTCGGAAACCTGAAGTCTTTGTGGAGGAACAGGAACTGATGTCCGAGACAGACCATAGGCGCTTTCAGGCAGCTGAGCCTGTAGCCGACGGTGCCGAGTATGTCGTAGAAGTTCACCACCACGTCAGGCTTGACTTCGCGCAGTCTCCGGGATATGAACTTGAGCGAAGGCAGGAACGCCCCGATGTGGAAGACATTGTAGAGTCCTGTCTTCAGGGAACTGGCCTTGCGGTTGGATGCCGAAGGAACGAAATTGAAGCTTTCGAACATCTCCACCGGTGCCTTGACGGTTTCGGCGAAGAATGACGGGAGCTTCCTGGCAGGGCTTTTGCCGACGAGAACGGCAGCCACTTCGTGACCGTTCTCCCTTAGCAGGCGCTCCATCGAGATGGCCTGCGTCAGATGTCCGCGACCCTCTCCCTGGACAATGAAAACGTATCTCATTTCAGTCTTTTCTGTGAATATTCCTTCACTTTCTGTTCGTCCGCAATCGGGCAGACAAGCACGTTGCCGTCCTTGACGGCCACTATGTAGCCGTCGAGACCTTTAACGATGACGGTCCCGCCGTCCTCGGCGTGTACTATGCAGCCTCTGCAGCCGAACAGGCGGACATCCTTGCCGACGGTCTTGTTGTCCGAACAGCCGGAGTCGCAGGTGCATCCGTCTGCCGCAGGGTCGTCAGCCGGAGCGGGAATGTGTTCCTTGACGGAACTGTAGCTGCCGAGGTCAGACCATCCTATCTCACAGGAAATCACGTGGATGTCATCCGACTTTTCCATTACGGCGTAGTCGATGGAGATCTTCTCGCAGGTCGGGAACAGTTCGCGGACCGTTTCCCGCTCAGCCCCGGTGCCGAAGGATTCGGCGATGCGGTCCATCACGCCGGCAATCTGCGGAGCGAACCTGCGCAGCTGCGCGACGATCGTGTCGGCGCTCCAGACGAAAATTCCCGCGTTCCAGAAATATGTGCCTGCGGCAAGATATTCCTTGGCGGTGGCGAGGTCCGGCTTTTCCTTGAATTCGCGGACTCTGACGATCTCTTCAGGCCGCTTCTCATTGGCGAATATGTAGCCGTAGCCGGTTTCCGGGCGGGTCGGCTCAATGCCCACGGTTACTATCCTCTCGCCTTCTGCGGTGAAATTCAGCGCTTTGCGGATTATGTTGGAGAATTTCTGCTCATTGATGATCAGAGCGTCCGCCGGGGTCACGACGACATTGGCGTCGGGGCAGACAGACGCTATCTTCCAGCAGGCATAGGCTATGCACGGGGCCGTGTTGCGCGGCTCCGGTTCTGAAAGAATATGGTCTTCCGGTATCCCCGGAAGCTGTTCCCTGACGATTCCCGTGTAGGCTTCCGATGTGACGACCCAGAACCCGTCCAGGTCGCAGACAGGGAGAAATCTCTCCACAGTCATCTGAATCAGCGTCTTGCCTATTCCCAGAAGGTCCAGGAACTGTTTCGGTTTTTCCGTACTGCTTACCGGCCAGAGTCGGCTTCCGACTCCTCCGGCCATAATCACAACATTCGTTTTCATGTTGGCGAACAGTATTTATGAGCCTTTCGACAGCGCTCTTGAATCACAAACTTCGTAAAAATAAGAAAAAATGCCGACAAACGATGGTTTTTTATTATTTTAGCGAAGTAAAAAGCATATTCATCACTATTCCATCGATTATGAGAAAGTATATTGCTGAGTGCATCGGAACGATGGTTCTGACACTTATGGGCTGCGGAACCGCAATGTTCCTCGGCTGCAACACCCCTGCCGGAGTAGTCGGCACCGCTGTTGCGTTCGGTCTTTCAGTCGTTGCTATGGCCTACACCATCGGAGGCATCTCCGGCTGCCACATCAACCCTGCGATCACCCTCGGAGTCGCTCTTTCAGGCAGAATGAGCTGGAAGGACGCTCTGGGCTACTGGGTAGGACAGGTTATCGGCGCGATAATCGCCGGAGCCATCCTTCTTCTTCTGACCAAGGTCGTGGCCGCCCCTGACCTTACAGGCGGACTCGGAACCAACGCGGTCGCGAATGCCGGGGGAGTCGGCGGAGCCTTCGTCGTAGAATTCATCGCCACATTCGTCTTCGTGCTTGTGGTTCTCGGAACAACCGACAGCAAGGTGGGTGCGGGCAATCTTGCCGGACTCGCCATCGGTCTCTCGCTGATTCTGGTACATCTCGTATGCATCAGACTCACCGGAACTTCAGTCAATCCGGCCCGTTCCATCGGCCCTGCGATCTTTGCCGGCGGACAGGCCCTCAAAGACCTCTGGGTGTTCATCGTGGCACCTCTCTGCGGCGGAGCTTTGAGCGCCGTCGTATGGTCGGCGATCGCTCCTGCCGAGAAGTAGGCGTTGCCGTCAGGACAAGAATCGGGGTGACCGGAAATCGGCCGTCCCGATTTTTTTGTGCCTTCCGGCGCCCTCGCCGGTCACGGCGGGAATGAATATTTTGCCGAATGACTTTAAGTGAATATCTTTGCTGCAGGTTATGGCATCAGGACAGAAGGACATACTGCTCGGAAAAATCCGGAACGGACTGCCGATGACGCTCGGCCAGCAGATACAGCTTGCATTTATGCTGAGCCTGCCGGCCATAGCCGCACAGGTGTCTTCCGTGATGATGCAGTACATCGATGCCGGAATGGTCGGAAGGCTCGGCGCCAACCAGACCGCTTCCATAGGACTCATTTCCACCAGCACCTGGATCCTCGGCGGTTTCACTGCGGGAGCCTGTTCGGGATTCTCCGTCCAGGTGGCCCATCTGTGCGGAGCCAAGGAATTCAAGTCTGCCCGCGAAGTGATGCGCCAGGGCCTCACGTCAGTCTTCATCGTCGGTCTTGTGCTGAGCCTTATCGGCATCTGCATCAGTTCTCCGCTTCCCCGGTGGCTCGGCGGAAGCCCAGAGATTACGGGCGACGCTTCCGCATATTTCCTTATATATTCGGCCTTCATTCCGATAGGAGCCCTCGGCTGGGCGGCGAGCGCGATGCTGCAGGCCAGCGGCAACATGAAGGTCCCGAGTCTGATGTACATCGGAATGTGCGTGCTGGACGTGGTCTTCAACTACATATTCATCTATGCCTGCGGCATGGGTGTCGCCGGGGCCGCGCTGGGGACCGGTATGGCTGAACTTCTGACAACCGTCTTTGTCCTGTGGTACATTCTCAGAAGGTCGAAGGAACTGAACATCAAGGGCGAAAAAGGTTCTTTCGTCCCGGAGGACAAGATAGTCAGGAATGCCTGGGGCATCACGGCTCCGATGTGGCTTCAGAACATCATAATGAGAGGGTCGCACATAATGAGCACCGTCATAGTGGCGCCGCTCGGGCCGATTTCCATCGCGGCGAACTCGCTTGCCATAATAGCCGAAAGTTTCTGCTATATGCCGGGCTACGGCATCGAAGAAGCCTCCACCACGCTGGTCGGACAGTGTCTCGGTGCCAACAGACGCGACGTGGCCAAAAAGTTCTCGCAGATCACGATGCTGATGGCCGCCGCCATAATGACCGTGCTGGGAGCGCTGATGTTCATCTTCGCGACCGACCTGATGAAGATGCTGAGTTCGGATCCCGATGTCGTCGCCCTGGGCGCAAAGGTGCTCAGGATAGAGGCGTTCGCCGAGACTATGTACGCATTCTCGATTGCGGGTTACGGCTCGTGCGTGGGCGGTGGTGACACTCTTGTGCCGAGCATAATGAACTTCGGAAGCATGTGGGTCGTGCGCATAGGCCTCGCTCTGATACTCACGCCTATGCTTGGTCTCACCGGCTACTGGATAGCGATGTGCGTGGAACTCAATGTGCGCGGTCTGCTGTTCATCTGGAGGCTAAGCGGCGAAAAATGGATGAAACTGAAAATGACATAATATCATAATATGGAAAAGATTGTCAACAAGGAATACGGAGGTGAGCGTCCTCTGTACCGGACGAGCGGACTCTATCTTGAAAACGTGGTAATCCGTGCCGGAGAGTCGGCGCTGAAGGAAACCAGGGACATCACTGCCGTGAACTGCCGGTTTGAAGGCAAGTATCCGTTCTGGGAATGCGACGGCTTCGTCATCCGGAACAGTCTGCTCACAGTTGCCGCGCGTTCCGGACTTTGGTATTCAAGAAACTGTGAGATTTACGGCACGATCATAGACGCGCCGAAGACATTCCGCAGGATGAAGGGGATAAAGCTTCGCGACGTGCAGATCTTCGGCGGGACCGAGACCTTCTGGGACTGCAGTTCGATCGATGTGGAGGACACTCTGATAGACAGGGCCGACTACGCGTTCATGCACTGCAGCGACGTGCGTCTGAAGAACGTGAGGCTTAACGGCAACTATGCGTTCCAGTACGCGAAGAACGTCGTGGTCGAAAACTGTATCCTGAACTCCAAGGACTCGTTCTGGGAAGCGGAGAACGTCGTTGTCCGCGATTCCGTCATCAACGGCGAGTACCTGGCCTGGTACTCGAAGAATCTCCGCCTGGAGCGCTGCCACATCACTGAAACCCAGCCGCTGTGCTACTGCGACGACCTTGTGCTGGAAGACTGCACGATGGGAGCCGATGCCGACCTGGCTTTTGAATATTCATCCGTCAGGGCCACGGTCAAAGGCCATGTCCCGTCCATCAAGAATCCCCGCACCGGCTTCATCCGTTACGGCTCCGTAGGCGAGATAATCCTGGATTCCAACATAAAGGCTCCCGGAGACTGCGTTCTGGAAAAGGTCTGATGTCCCGGGCCGTCCAACAGTCTATGGAACGATTGAAGGGTGACCTGACCGGCCACCCTTCATCGTCGTTTTATGTTTCCGATTGTCGCTAGAGCCTGTCCATAAGGCTGCAGATTCTTCCGCGGACTTCATCGATGGTGCCGGTTCCGTCGATTTCCTCGTACTTGCCGGCCTTCCTGTAGAAGTCGATCAGCGGTTCGGTCTTCTCGTGGTAGGTCTTGATGCGGTTGTCGATCGTCTCGTCTCTGGCATCGTCGGCGCGGCCCTCGATCGAGGCTCTGTGCTTGATTCTCTCCTTGATCATCCCGTCAGGAATCATTATCGACACCACCGAAGTGACTCCGGTGCCGGTTTTCTCCAGCATCTTGTCGAGAGCCTCGGCCTGCGCTATGGTGCGCGGGAAACCGTCAAGCAGGAATCCTGAGACTCCGTTGACGGTCTTGAACTTGTTTTCGATCATTCCTTCGACAACCTCGTCAGGAACCAGCTCTCCGGCATCGATGAGCGCCTTGGCCTTGAGGCCGAGCTCTGTTCCCTTCGCTATCTCACCGCGGAGGAGTTCGCCCGTGGAGATGTGGCAGAGATTGTACTTTTCTACCATCGCTGAGGCCTGGGTGCCCTTGCCGGCGCCTGGAGGCCCGAATAAAATGAAATATTTCATATCAGTGTCAAGAACGTAAATTTCATCGAAGTTTCTGCCGAGTTCGTTGTAGTCAAGCCCGAAGCCGACGATGAAGTCGTTCGGAATCTCCATCGCGACATAGTCTATCTTGACGTCCTTCTTGTAAGCGTCCGGCTTGAAGAGCATTGTGCAGATCTTCGTGTCCGCCGCTCCCTTTTCCTTGAGGATTTCCTTAAGCGCGACGATTGTGTTGCCGCTGTCCACGATGTCCTCTATGACGATCACGCGCCTTCCCTCGACGCTGCGCGACATTCCGAGAACTTCGCGGACATTGCCCGTCGTGCGGGTCCCGTCGTATGACGTCAGTTTGATGCAGAGCAGTTCACAGTTGAACGTGAGCCTTTTCATAAGCTCTGACGTGAACATCAGCGAGCCGTTGAGGACACAGAGAAGGATAGGGTAGTCCGTGCTTCCGTAGAAATCTTCGTTGATTTTTCCGGCCACGCTGTCGATAGCCTTTGCAAGGCGTTCCTTGGAAATGAACGGCTTGAATGATTTGTCGTAAAGTCTGACGTTGCTCATTGCACAGTTTTGAATTGAAAAACAAAAGTAGCAATATTCCTTAAAAAAACGGAAAAAAACGCTACGCGAATTTTTTTCTTTTCGTTTTTTACGTTTTGTCATCCTATCTTTCCGCCCTGAACTTTCCGCGCTATGGGATATCTTCACAAAACATTGTCCGGCATCGGGAGACGTCTTGTCCTTCCGATGCTTTTTCTGGCGTCATTTTACTTTAAGGCTCCGGCTCAGACGGATGCCCGGATGAAGGCGATCCTGCTGCTGAGCGGCGCAGAGTCGGAGGAGGAGCTCGATGAATATGAAGTCGAAAGATTCAGCGCATTCCTGTCTACTCCGCTGGAACTCAATCTTGCGGGGATGTCAAGGATAGTGTCCAGCGGACTTCTGACCCGCTATCAGGCGGCGAGCCTTGCGGATTACCGCCGCCGCAACGGGGATGTCCTGACCTTCGCGGAACTAGCGGCCGTGGACGGTTTCGGCGAGGAATATGTCCGCGCGCTCAGACCCTTCGTCTCTCTGCGCAGCCTTTCCCTGCCGGGCGCTCCTGCGGAAGACACGCTTGTCATCAGGCAGGAAGGCCTTGCCAATTCAGCGTTGAAGGGCGGTGAATATTCCTGGGGTGCGAAGTACAGGGCTTCTTTCGGCAATGCCGCCGAAGTCGGGTTTGCCGCCAAGTCGGCATATTCGGACAAGGGCAAGTTCCCGCCTTCATCCTGGTCGGGGACTGCCGCCGTCTATGGCCGCAGGAGGGCGGCCAAAATCATAGCAGGCGACTACAGCGCCCGTTTCGGACAGGGTCTGTCGCTTTGGAGCGGAATGTCCCTGAGCGGTCTTTCGTCTTCGTCTTCCTTCAGCCGCCGCCCGTCCGGTCTGTCTCCGTCGTGGTCCTGGTCAGGAATAGGAACCCACAGGGGAGTCGCGTCGGATTTTTCAGTCGGGAAGGCCGTGGTTTCCGCTTTCGTTTCATTTCCGGGCCTGCGTTCCTGGTGCGAAAGCGGCAAGCCGGCGGAGATTTCACTGCTGGCAGGTTCCAATATGGCATTCTATGGCCGCAAGGGTCAGTTTTCCGTGACCGGATACCTGTCCACTGGTCGGCTTGACGTCTCTCCCGGAGTGGCCGGAGGCAAACTCTCGGCGGATTTCCGGCGTTCCTGGCGCGGTATGGACACTTTCGGCGAATTATGCTGGGACTTCTACGGACGCTGCGCGGCGATGCTGGCCGGAGCCGTGTTCAGCATTGCAGATGACTGGAAACTTTCCGCCGTCGCTCATTCCTATCCGGAAAAGTTCACGTCTGAATATGCCGGCGCGCTGCGGAGCTGGACCAAAGTTTCCGATGAACATTCCCTGGCGCTCGGGCTTGAAAGGGCGGCGGCCGTGCTTACGGCCGAGTTCGCTCTCAAGGATTCGGACCCGTCAAGGATGCAGGGCCGGATGCTGCTCAAGTTTCCGGTCCAGCTGACACCGAATTCCGTACTCTCGTTCAAGGTGACCGGGAGGTTCAGACCTTATGAAGCCGTCCTGAAGTGGCGCACCGGGGGGAGGTGCGACTTTGACTGGTCGAGTTCCGGTCTGTCGGCCAGATACGGACCGTCAGATGAACCGGCCTGGAAATGCCGTGTCAGGGCGGAAGGACTTCTGTGCAAGGCTCTTGCGGGACTGTCCTATGCGGAATTCGGACGCAGTGCCGAGCGGTTAAGCGCCTATGTCCGCGGAACCGTGTTCATTGTGGACAACTGGGACGACAGGATATATTCCTACGAACGCGACGCTCCGGGCAGTTTCAACGTACCCGCCTACTATGGCAGGGGGTGGAGCCTGTCTGCGGTCGCGGGAGGAAAGTTCCCTTTAGGACGGGGAAAGGCCCTGAAGCTGTACTTCAGAGCCTCTACGGTTCAATATTCATTTATGGAAAATCCCAAGCCCGGCAAGTTCGAGATGAAGGTCCAGGCGGTGCTGAGACTGTGACGGCGTCATCTGCGGACGCGGATCTTCTGCCCGATGCGCAGCGTGGTGCTCTTAAGCCCGTTCCATTTCTTCAGCTGGTTGACCGTGACGTGGTAGCGGGACGCGATTCTGCTGAGGGTGTCGCCTTTCTTGACCTTATAGACGATCACTCCTGAGGTTCCGGACTGCGTGGAATTGCTTTTCGCGGACTCGACCAGAGTCTGCGGGCTGAGATATTCCTCTGCCTTGTAGGTGTAGATGGAGTCCTCGTGGGCCACGAAGTCGCTTGAATAGTTGTACGGGATGCGCAGTATTTGGGTTTTGCTCTTTCCCGGGATTATGTCCTTGATGTACTGAGGGTTCAGGTTGCGCAATTCGTCGAGCGGAATCCCGACCAGCTCGCTGATCTGCCTGAAGTGGAGGTTCCTGTGGATCTCGAAAGTGTCAAGCTTGGCCGGCATCTGGACCGGTGCCGGAGTCAGCCCGTATTCCTTGCTGTAGCGGATGGCGTACATCGCTCCGACGAAGGCCGGGACATAGCCTCTGGTCTCCCTCGGGAGGTAGTCGTAAACCGACCAGAAGTCTCTTTTACCGCCGCATCTGCGGATAGCCTTGTTGACGTTGCCGGCCCCGCAGTTGTAGGAGGATATGGCAAGGTTCCAGTCGCCGAAGACATTGTAGGAGTCCGTCAGATAGCGGGCCGCGGCGTCGGCCGACTTGAAAGGGTCCAGGCGCTCGTCCACGAACGAGTTGATCTCCAGCCCGTAGAGCTGGGCCGTGCGGAACATGAACTGCCACATCCCTTTCGCACCTGCCCGGGACACTGCCGTCGGGTTGAGCGCGGACTCGATGATCGCCATATACTTCAGTTCCTCGGGAAGCCCGTATTTGTTGAAGGTCTCTTCGAAAATCGGCATATAGTACTGGCAGAGGCCGAGAATGGTGCTCATTCTTGTTGGCATCTTCTCCGAGTAGAGAATCATGTAGTTCCGCACCTTGTCGTTGTATGGGAGCGTTATGAAGGAGTTCATCTTCTCCAGCCTCTCGCGGAACACTTCGTCCGGTACGTCGGATGAGAACCGTATGGAATCCATCGCGAATCCGTCTTCCTGTCCGCTGTTCTGGACCTGCCTGTGAAGGTACCAGATGCTGAGCAGGCTGTCCGTGATCTCCTGGTTGTAGTCTTCCGGATTCAGCCCTGCCGCCGTTCTCGTGCGGTTCTCCTCATATACCCCGATCATTTCGTTGGCTATGCTGTCTTTCAGGAGGCTTTCCTTTTCCATCTTGACCAGGACTTTCTTCAGGGAATCGACTTTGGCCCGGAGAATCTCGTTTTCTTCCTTCAGTTTCCTGCGGAACACCTGTGCCTGCGCGGAGGAGGCTGTAGCCAGCCCGATTGCGCACAATGCGGCCAGTGTTATCAGTGCGGTTCTTTTCATCTTTCTGTCTTGAATTAAAAGCTCAGCCCGACCTTCAGCCCGATGGCCTGGTCACCGAACGCCCCGCTGCCGAAATGCATCGCCGGAGGCGGAACGCCTGCCGAGGAAGCATATTCATTGTAAGGTGAGATGACGGTCGGGGACACCTTGAGGGTCAGTTCATCGTTTACCTCGAAATCCTGCATGTAGGCGAACACGTTGGCGTCTATGACCTGCAGGAGGTAACTTCCGACCAGCGCGACCATCGAATAGTCCCTGTAACGCCTGAACACATTTCTGTAATAGAGGGCCCGTTCAGCGGTGATCTGCCCCTCGTAGGCGCCGTCGGGATCCGTGGCTTCGTTGTGTATTCTCTTGTATCTCTTGTAGTTCTTGTTGTTGAGCGCATAGAAATGGTACGACGTGATGATGGCGCCCCAGTAGATCGGCAGTTTCCAGTACTCGCCGTTGTAGATCTGGCCGAGTCCCGGCAGGAGTATCGAGTAGATGGTAGCCTTTCCTGGCTGGTTCTTTATGTCTTTTTTGTAGTTCACGACTCCGTCCATCAAGGCCCCCCAGTAGATCAGCCCTGCGCTGGCGAACATATAGGTCGCCATATTCTTTGAACGGGTGTCCACTGTCAGGTCCGTCTCTGGGTCGAGGGCATAGGCCTCGTCGTAGGCGCTCTGGGAACTCTTGTATCTGCTCCTGTAATGCACACCGAGCCCTACCGTCGCCCCGATGCCGCCGTAGATGACCGGAATCTTCCAGTACTGTCTGTTGTAGAACTGCTCCGCTCCGATGAACACGGTGGAACCGGCGAACATGGTGCCGATCTTCATCGTCGTGTCCTTGTGGGTAACCCCGCGGAAGAACTCCCTGAAAGACCACATCTTGTCAACGGAATCCTTAGCCTCCGTCTTCGAGTTCGGGTCGTTGTAGGACTGGCTGAAAGCCTCCTCCTTGAACTGGGCGAAGGCACCGGTCGAAAAGACCGCTGCAAACAGGACCGCGAGCAAAGCTTTGAGAACCGGACTCTTCATCGCTGCACTAAATGTTCGAATCTTCGAGAGCCTTGAGGAACTTGTTCACTTCCTCGTCCGAATTGAACCTGATGGTCATCGTTCCCTTCCCGGAAGCGCTGCGCTTCAGGCTTATGCTGTTGTCGAAGAATTTCCCGATGCGTTCCAGCATCCTGTAATATTCTTCCGGCAGGTCCTGCGCTTTCGTCCCGGCAGGCGCGGAAGTCTCTTTGGCAAGTTTGCGGACTTTGTCTTCAAGCTGGCGGACGGACAGCCCCTCCTTGATCACAAGGTCGCACAGGAGCTCCTGGGCGTGCGTGTCTTCCACTCCGAGCAGCACCTTCGCGTGGCCGGTGCTGAGCAGACCCGTCTTGAGGTCGTGCTGGACTTTGGTCGGCAGTTTCAGAAGCCTGAGATAGTTGGCGACCGACGCGCGCTTCTTTCCGACGCGCTGTGCCATCATCTCCTGGGTGAGGTTGCATTCTTCCATCAGCCTCTGGTAGCTCATCGCCACTTCGATCGGATCGAGGTCCTGCCTCTGGATGTTCTCCACGATGGCCATCTCGAGCATTCCCTGGTCGTCGGCGGTGCGGATGTAGGCAGGGATGATGTCCATTCCTGCAAGTTTGCAGGCCCTGAACCTGCGCTCGCCGCTGATGATCTGGTAGCGTCCGCCCGGCAGAGCCCGGACAGAAATCGGCTGGATGAGTCCGAAAGTCCTGATGGATTCGGACAGTTCTTCGAGCGATTCATCGTCGAACGCCATTCGAGGCTGGTAGGGGTTCGGTTCGATCTGCCCCGCCGGAATGCGGAGAACGTCACCGTAGTCCTGGACCGGTTTCGCTCCGGCGATTTCCTTGTTTATGTAGCCGACCGGCTTCCTTTCCGGTACCTTCACGTCGCCCAGAAGGGCGCTCAGACCTTTGCCGAGCCTGCTTTCCTGTTTGTTGTTCATTACTTACAATAGTTCTTTGCGGAACTTCTGAATTTATCTTCCGTTCTTTTCCAGCACTTCCTTGGCGAGGTTCATATAGTTCGTCGTCCCGTTGCTGACGACATCGTAGAGAATGATCGGCTTGCCGTGCGAAGGCGCTTCGCTGAGCCTGATGCTTCTCTGGACTATGGTCTTGAACACCATGTCCTGGAAATGTTCCTTGAGTTCGTTCACCACCTGGGCGTGAACCTTTGTCCTTCCGTCGAACATCGTCACCACGAAACCCTCGATCGTCAGGTCCGGGTTCGCACCGCTCTGGACCAGACGGATTGTCTGCAGCAGCTTGCCCAGGCCTTCGAGAGCGAAGAACTCGGGCTGCACAGGAATCATCACCGAATCGGCGGCGGCGAGCGCGTTGATCGTTATCAGTCCCAGGGAAGGGGAGCAGTCGATGATCACGAAATCGTAGTCGTTCCTGATGGGAGCCAGCCTTTTCTTCAGGATCAGTTCGCGGTTCTCCACGTCAATCATCTCGATTTCTGCACCGACGAGGTTGATGTGGGACGGAATCATCTGAAGGTCCGGAATTTCGGTCTGGATCAGCGCGTCCCGGATGTCTATGGACCCGATCATCACTTCGTAGATCGTTCTTTTCTCGTCGTTGTCGGGCGAGAAGTTCAATCCTGAAGTCGTGTTGGCCTGAGGGTCGGCATCGATGATGAGGACCTTCTTCTCCAGCACGGCGAGCGAAGCGGCAAGGTTGATGGCGGTCGTGGTCTTTCCCACTCCGCCTTTCTGATTGGCTATTGCGATGACTTTTCCCATATCGTGACAATATTCAAACTTCAAAGGTACTGAAAAAAACTCTGTATTCAAAAATCAGGCTGGATCCACATCGAGCGAGATGTGTCCCTGGTACTTCCTTTCCTTTTCAAAGCGCGCCACGGCGGCGGCGAGCGCCTCTTTGTTCCTGGTCAGCGACTTGTCCTTGGGCAGCAGGACTCTGATGATTCTGATGTTCTGTCCGGAGACCTTGTCCACCGCCGGTGAATACGGCCCTATGACTTTCGGCCCCGATGCCGTCCCGGCCCCGAAGCCTGCCCCCGAAGGGAGCACCGATCCGATGGCGTCGGCAAGGCCGCGGCTGAGAAGTTCGATGCGGCCCTCGTTGCAGTCCTTGACCGTCACCGCAATGATTCTTGAATATGGAGGATAGCCGAACAGTTTCCTTTCTTCGAGAAATCGGCGGACTGTCGAGGTTCCGTTCATCTGTCCGTCGATGCTTTGATAAACGGGATGTCCGGGCTGGGAGGTCTGGATGACGAAAAGGCCTTTCTCGCTCCTCCTTCCGCACCTGCCCCGGAACTGCTCCAGCAGCTGCAGGCCTCTTTCGTCGGCCCGATAGTCCTCCTGTCCGAGAATGGAGTCGGCCTGAAGCACGGCCACCAGCGCGAGTCCGCTGAAATCGAAGCCTTTGGCCACTATTCTCGTGCCCACGAGGATGTCTGTTTCTCCCCTGGCGAACTTGCGGATCACGTCCGTCCCGAAACTTCTGCTGTGCGCTGAGTCTCCGTCCAGCCGCGCAATCCTGGCTGAGGGGAACAGCCGGGCGGCCTCTTCCTCTATTTTCTGAGTTCCCGAACCGAGAGGCTTGAGCTCTCCGCCGCACACGGAGCATCTGCCTGAATATTCATAAGTCCTTCCGCAATAATGGCAGACCATCTTCATCTGCCCGTCCGCCCGCCTGTGGAGGCTCAGGCTGACGTTGCAGCGGCTGCACCTCGGAATCTCCCCGCATTCCTGACATTGCACGACAGGTGCATATGCCCGTCTTTCCCGGAGCAGCAGAACCTGACGGTGGTTCGCAAGGCACTCGCTGATGTGTCCGATCAGTTTTCTTGAAAAACTTCCGACCATCCCGTTCTTCCTGCGTTCGGCGATCGTGTCGATGATCTCGATGTCCGAGTCGGCGGCATTGTAGTACCTTTGCCTGAGAGTCACAAGGCCGTAGCGCCCGACGCTGCAGTTGTACAGCGATTCGAGCGACGGGGTCGCGGAGCCGAGAATGACGTTCGCACCGAAAATTCTTGCCATCATTATGGCGGTCTCCCTTCCGTTGTAGCGCGGGGCGGGGGAGTCCTGCTTGTAGGAAGTGTCGTGCTCCTCGTCCACGATGACCAGGCCGATGTCCTTGTGCGGCAGGAATATGGCGCTTCTGGTCCCGAGCACCACGTAGCCGTTTTCTCCGGCGGTGCCGTCCTTGTCCGTTTCCCGTCCGTGCCTGACAGCATTCGCGATGCCGCGTTTTCTGGACATCGTCTCGGCGGAATGGAAGACGAGGAGCTCCTTCGGGAAAGTTTCTCCGATTCTGTCCTCCAGCTGCCTGCTCAGCGAAATTTCTGGCACGAGATAAAGGACGTTCTTCCCCGCGGCGAGGGTCTCCTGCGCGAGTTTCAGGTAGATTTCCGTCTTGCCGGACCCGGTCACTCCGTGCAGGAGCGCAGGCTTCCCGCCGGCGAATATCCTTCCGATCTGCGAATATGCTTCCTGCTGTGCCGGTGAAAGGACTATCGGCTTCCCGGAACTTTCTCCATCCGGTCCGGCGGCCGCTCCCGTTCCGCGACCGTTCCCGGCATCGGAATCCTTCAGGCGTTCCGGCTCCAGTCCGGCCAGTTCCCGTTCCAGTTCTTCCTTTTCCTGAATATACCTGAGTCTGGTCTCTTCCTTGCGCGCCCTGTCGATCTGCTCTGCCTTTCTTCCGATTCTTTCACGGATCTTCTGCGCCTTCTCTTCGGCTTTGGCCAGGAGGACGGCCTCCTTTTCCGCTCTTGCGGATTCCCTGCGCGCCTGCACCTCTTCCTCTGCAACCTTCATCGCTGGGTAGGCGGCCTTGTAGACTTCTCCGACGGTGCAGAGATAGTAGCCGGCAATCTGCCTCCACAGAGCGATCTCTTCTCTTGAAACCGGTTCAAGGCCTTCGGCTGCGCCTTCAACAGGCTTGACCTTGTCCGTTATGCCTAGCTCTTCAGCCTGCGCGCCGGCATCCGCGGCACTCACCACGCCGACATATTCCTTGCCGGAGAAATTCACTCTCACCCGGTCGCCGACGTTGAGGGGGCTGCCGGCGGGTACGCTGTAGAAAGGCTCCCACTCCAGGCGGAGAGGGAGGATGATCTGTATGAATATCCTGTCCGACATTAAGGGCGAATTTAGCCAAAAACATCCACTCGCTAAAGAAAATCACGATTTCTTCTCAAAAAAATTTGCGGCCAAAAGATTTTTGCCTATCTTTGCAATCCCAAACGGAAACGGTGTCGTAGCTCAGATGGTAGAGCAATGGACTGAAAATCCATGTGTCGGCAGTTCGATTCTTCCCGACACCACAGGATAAAGGAGACTGAAAGAGATTCGGTCTCCTTTTTTTTGTTGTCCGGGCGTCCGATGTCTTGAAATGGTTCCCGGAATTTGACTATATTTACAAGTTCAAATATTTACAGGTTCAATTTCAGGATTTCAAAACAACAGTATGAACAAGATATCAAGAATGATCGTTACAATCGGAACGGCCGCAGCGCTCGGTGCCTGCGGACAGGAGGAAAAGAATGTGCAGGACGGAGGTTTCCGCTACCTGCTGGATGAATTCGCTGACCTGAAAGTGATGCGTTTTCAGGTACCGGGATGGAATGAACTCAGCCTGAAGCAGAAGGAGTATGTCTACCATCTCTCGGAGGCCGCCAAGCTCGGCCGCGACATCACCTGGGACCAGTATTGCAAGTGGAACCTGCCTGTCCGTCACGTGGTGGAGGACATCCTCAATGAATATGAAGGCGACCGCTCATGCGCCGACTTCCAGAACTTCACCGTCTACGCCAAGAGGCTCTTCTTCTCCAACGGAATGCATCACCACTATTCGGAGGACAAGTTCTTCCCAGAATGCTCAAAGGAATATTTCCGCTCGCTGATGGAGGCCGTGGGAGACGGCGAAGGCGCCGACGAACTGCTTGAAGTCATATATTCAAAGGACATCTACCCTCAGCGCCGCTCCACGTCCGGGACAGGTGACATCGTAAGCCTTTCCGCTGTCAATTTCTATGACGGCGTGACGCGCGCCGAGGTGGACGGCTACTACAATTCCATCATCGACCCGAACGACACCACGCCGGTTTCCTACGGCCTCAATTCGAAGGTTGTCAAGGAGAACGGTCAGGTCGTGGAAAAATTCTGGAAGGTCGGAGGCATCTACGGTCAGGCGATAGAAAAGATCTGCGCTGAACTGGAGAAGGCGGCCGCCGTGGCCGAGACCGACCTCCAGAAGAAGGCCATCGAGACCCTTATCGACTATTACAGGACAGGCGACCTTAAGACCTGGGACGACTTCAATGTGCTCTGGGTGCAGGACACCG
>CAVCDF010000150.1:0-13135 GCA_963600795.1 Anaerotignum sp.
CGACCGGATAGGCATCGCTCTTCACGGTGTCGAAGTAGTTCAGGTCCTGGATGTTGCCGTTCGCAAGGGTGGCCGTCAGCATCTTGGCTTCGAACTTGTTGACCGTGGCGAGAGTGCCGTTCTCCTCGATGTAGAAAAGCCCGGAAGCACCGCCCATCGAGTCGAAGCGCTTCAGCGCTCCGGTGCTGTCGAAATAGGCCATCATCTCAGTGCCCCTGATCTGGTCAAAGCAAAGGGAGTCTTCCTTGACTATTATGAAGGCGTTGGACATCAGGCTGGCGCGTTCGATCGCCCTGTTCCTGACTATCACCGTTATGCTGTCGGCCGTATACTGCCGCTTGATCTCGTTCCAGACGACAGGCTGCCGGTAAAGTCTGATAAGAGAATCCAGGTCATTATAGGCCAGCGAGTCGCAGACAACCTGCATGTCCGACCTGAAGACTTTCACGTTCTTCAGTCCATAAAGGAAACTGATCTTGGTGGAGTCCTTCGGCACATTGGCGAGGGAGTCGGCAAGAGCTGTGGAATCTTTGGCTATGGCGAGGGAGTCGGCGGAGATATTCAATGAATCCGGCTGGGCGGATGGAGTTCCTTTAACGGCCAGGCTGTCCGGGATTCCGGCAACGCCGGCCGTCGTGTCGCGCTGACGGAGGCCGGTCTTCAAGGTGTCGGACTTTGCAAGCGCGTTCGCAGTGTTCTGCCTGGCAAGCGCATTTGTCGTGTCCCGCTGCCGGGCGGTCTTCAAAGTGTCCGGAAGCTGGGGATGGAAACGCCACCCGGGGGCTTCCATCTCGGGAGAATCGTCCCACGGAGCCGGCAGTACAGGCGTCTTGCTCTTGCCTATGTTCTTGTCCAAGGTCCTGGCCGTTCCGACAGACTTTGCCGCAGCAGGCGGATTACCGCCGCCGGCCGAAGCCTTGCCCGGAGCCGAAGCCCCGGCCGGTTCACCCGTGCCGGCTCCTCCCCTGTCCTTTGCACTGGCCGCATTAGGATCCTCTTCTTCCATCTTCTTGCGGGCAGACTCAGCAGCCGCTGCAGCATCCTGCGCCGCCTTCCGGCGGTAGGCCGTCACAGCATCCGCATTCAGTTCCTGCACCCTGGCCTCGGAGGATACAATCTCCGAAGAATCCACGGCGTAACGTGGAATTGCCCTGAATATCAATGTGTCCGCACCGACATAAGCGGTGTCCTTCTGAGCGTCCTGTTCGGTGAAGAGGATGATTGCCGGATTGCGCGTCATCCTGATGAATGAAGAGGAATCTATGTACTGGACATAGCCCGCCACCGCCGCGGCATTCCTGGTCGTGTCGAGAAGCTCTACGTGGCCGAACATTTCGACATTGTTCGGGGTACGGTAGTACACGAGGGTGTCCGACCACGCTTCCTGGGCGGAAGTCAGCAGATGGACATTGTCCGTGAAAGTGAAGACTTCAGCCCCACGGTCGTAAGTGCCTGCCTCGGAAGAAAGCATATTCGCATCCCTCCAGGCATTGGTCCCCGTGCCGAACACGGCTATCCCAGTGCTGGTGTTGTAGGTCAGGCTGCCGGTCTTGACGAAGACGGAGTCCGTGTACATGTTCACGTTCCGCTCGAAGGAGAACGTGGTGATCTTCGAATCGTATGTGCCCTGCCGGCTTTCGATGACCTGGCCGTCCTTGTCCCGCAGAGCGCCGCCGTTGCGGAAGACGGCCACGCTGTCCTTGGTGTTGTAGTCCAGGTCTCTGGTCCTCAACGTGTTCTTGTCCTTGTCCTGAAGCTGGACAAGCGTACCTCGGAACTGGGCGAGGTTCTGGTCGATCAGATAGTCCAGACAGTCGCTGCTCAGGACCGTGTTGTTCTGGATGATGCGCACGTGGCCGAAGGCGTTGATGACATTCTGGTTGACGTTCCAGAGGGCGGTGTCGCAGAGGAGCATCGTGGAATTGTGCTCGAAGCGGGCGTTGCCCAGAGCCTTGCGGAAACTCATTCCCCGCTCCTCCACCTGCTGAAGTTCGTTGCAGCCGAGCAGACGTACAAGACTATCCTTCTGCTCGTTCTTCTGGGCGAAGAGACAGAGCGGAAGGATCAGAAAAATCAATGAATATGCAAGCCGCCGCGACAGCATCAGTCTTCAGAGAACTTGGACGACCAGCCGGAACGCCTGAATTCACAGTCCTTGAACATCGGATCGATGATGATGTGAGTCTCCTTGATCTTCTTTGCAAGGAAATCATCTATCGCCTTCGTCTGCTTGTCCTGACGGACCTGCTCCTGCAGCTGGCTGAAATCTTCATCGAAAGTGGCGGTGTGGGCCGGGATGATCTTGTCCACTTTGATTATCTTGTAGATGGTCTTGCCGACCACGAAATCCTTGTACTGGTCCTGACGGCCGTCGTTGTCGGTGGACTCGACCGGCTGCGAGATTTCGCCTTCCTTCAGATTCTCGATGGCCTTGTAGTCCTCAGGCTTCAGCTGGTCGATCTCGAAATAGGAAGAGCCTGTGTTCGGGTCGGACATCTGCCCTCCGTTGGTCCTGGTGGCAGGGTCCTGTGAATAGAAGTTTGCGGCCATCGTGAATGAAACAGCGCTGTTGAGTATCTCTGTCCTCAGGCTGTCCAGAGTCTTGAACGCCTTCTCACGGTCGGCGTCGGTGTACTTTGGCTTCATCAGGATGTGACGGGCGTTGAACATATCGCCTTTCTTCTCGATCACCTCGATGATGTGGAAGCCGTCCGGAGTCTCGACGATCTGAGAGATCACCCCCGGCTTCAAGGCCATCGCCGCATCGGAGAAAGCCGGCCAGAAGATTGACTTCGAAGCCATTCCGAGTTCTCCTCCCTTGCGGGCGCTGACCTGGTCTTCTGAATATATGCGGGCGAGCGTGGAGAACTTTTCACCGTTTATGATTCTCTCGCGGAGCTCGAGAAGCTTCTCGCGCACGGCAAGATTGGCGGCTTCGCGGTCCGGATAAAGACAGATCTGGCTCAACTGGTACTTGATAGGGACTACAGGAAGATTCTTGGTGTCAACCGTGTCAAGATATTCCTTGACATCGTAAGGGGTCATTTCCGGAATCTTCTTCATTATCTCGCTCTGCTCCTGCTGGGTGAGGCTCATCTCCTCGTACTGCTTGCGCCATTCCAGGCGGAGACGGTAGAGCGGCTTGCCGAAATATTCCTCGACCTTGTCCTCGCCTCCGAGGTAGGTCAGCATCCTGTCGGCCTGCTGGGAAAGGCTTCCCTCCACCATATCCTCGTTGACCGTCAGGGAGTCGACTCTCGCCTGCATCAGGAAAAGTTTGGACTCGAGAATCGACTCCAGAACTTCGCAGCGGACATTCTTGTCCGACGCCATTCCCTGGGCGCTTCTGTCCTTGACCGCTCCTTCAATGTCGGAAATCATCACGGCTTCATTGCCGACCACGGCAACCGTCTTGTCAACGTACTTGTATTTCTGCGCGGAGGCCGCAGTGCACACTGCGGCGACGGCAAAGATAGTGAGTGCTGTCTTCCTTATCATTTCGAATATATTACAAAATTCTCCTTAACCTTGGCGTCCTCTATCAAGTCCTGTTCCAAACCGGAAAGCAATTCGTGCTTCCGTCCGCTGATGATGATGTCGCGGATCCTGTCCTCGCAGAAATCCAGAGGAGCGTCATCCCCCGCCTTTCTCGAGTCCACGATGAAGGCGACAGAGACATTGTTCCCGCCATCAGGCATTTCGATGAACTGTCCGCTGCGGTGGGACAGCATCTGAGGATAGTCGACACCGAACTCTGCAGCCAGGGCCACCGCATCTATCCAGGACGAAGAGTAGTCGTGGTAGTGCTGGGTCGAGTTGAAGGCCACGCTGTCGGCGGCGACCACATCCTCGACTTTGTCCGAGGACATCAGCCTGCGGATCACCGGGAGATTCGGCGAATCCTTGGCGATGTTCAGGAAACGGGCCTTGAAAATCGGACGGACAAGCCGGAAATTCTCCTTGTGCGACTGATAATATTCATCAATCTGAGCCGGGGTGACGGTCGTGTCCAGACGTTCGTTGACGTACCTCTGCTCATAACGGTAGCGCAGAAGGGACTGCCTGTAGGCCTCAAGTTCCCTGGAGACATCCTTCTCCTCCTTGGAGAGACATTTCTGGGCGATGTCGAGGAATGCCTTGTCCTTCGCCCAGGAATTGATGTAAAGGTTGGCCAGATTCACGCTGTCTTCCGGGGACGTGCCGGGCGGGACCACTCCGTCAAGGTCTGAACGGTAGAGCTTGTGGCTTCCGATCCTGGCCACCACCTCTCCGTCGTGCACCAGCGAGGAAATCGCCTTGCAGGACGGCAAGAGCAGCAGCGGGAGCAGCCCCAGAAGATATTTGCGGAACCTTTTCGGCATTATATGCTACCTGGAATAGTTAGGAGCCTCCTTGGTGATGGTCACATCGTGCGGATGGCTCTCAAGGAAACCGGCGTTGGTTATCCGCACAAACTGTGCCTTTCTCAAATCGGCGATGGTGTGGGCGCCGCAGTACCCCATTCCGGAGCGCAGACCGCCGACCAGCTGATAGACAACCTCGGAGACTGTTCCCTTATACGGAACCTGGGCCACGATGCCTTCCGGAACGAGTTTCTTGACATCGGACTCCATATCCTGGAAGTACCTGTCCTTGGAGCCCTGCTCCATCGCTTCGAGAGAACCCATTCCTCGGTAAGCCTTGAAACGGCGGCCGTTCATGATGATCGTCTCTCCAGGGGATTCCTCGGTTCCGGCGAGCAGCGAGCCGGCCATAATGGTGCTGGCGCCTGCGGCGAGAGCCTTCACGATGTCTCCTGAATATCTTATGCCGCCGTCGGCGATGACCGGGATGCCCGTACCCTTGAGGGCGTCGGCGGCTTCCATCACGGCTGTCAGCTGAGGAACACCGATACCGGCTATGATTCGCGTCGTGCAGATGGATCCGGGGCCGATGCCGACCTTCACGGCCTTGACTCCGGCCTCAACCAGAGCCTTCGCACCTTCAGCGGTGGCCACGTTTCCGGCCACAATCTGGAAGTCCTTGTAGGCGTCGCAGGCCTTCTTTATCATCTGGAGAACACCTTCGGAGTGTCCGTGAGCGGTGTCGAGAACCACAGCATCGGCTCCGGCCTCGATCAGCATACCGATTCTGTCAACGGTGTCGGACTTGATGCCGGCCGCAGCCGCGACAAGAAGACGTCCCTTGCTGTCCTTGGACGCGATCGGATTGTCTTTGATCTTCATCAGGTCCTTGTAGGTGATGAGGCCCACGAGTTTGCCGTCCTTGTCAACGACAGGGAGCTTCTCGACTTTGGTGTGCTGAAGGATCTCGGTGGCTTCGGCAAGGGTGATGCCCTTAGGGGCGGTCACGAGGTTCTCCCTGGTCATCACCTCAGGGATAGGCTGCTTCATGTTGTCGAGGAACCTGAGGTCGCGGTTCGTCACGATGCCGATGAGATAGCCGTTGGCGTCCACTACAGGAATGCCGCCGACGTGGTGCTTCTTCATCATCGCGAGAGCGTCGCCGACGGTCGCTTCGGGGCCGATGGTGATAGGATCGTAAATCATTCCGTTCTCGGCTCTCTTGACTCTGCGTACCTGGTCACACTGCTTCTCGATAGGCATATTCTTGTGTATGACGCCTATTCCGCCGGACCTTGCCATCGCGATTGCGAGGTCAGCTTCCGTTACGGTGTCCATCGCTGCCGACACGACAGGCGTGTGGAGTTTGATGTCTGCAGTGAAATAAGTGGTGACGTCAACGTCACGGGGAAGTACATCGGAATGAGCCGGAACGAGCAACACGTCATCGAAGGTGAGGCCTTCGGGAATCTCTCTGTTTACGAACTTAGCCATTGTCATCAAATAAATTTGACAAATATACGCATTTTAATAAGATGTTCCGACTAATTCACTTGAAAAATGAATGGTGGTTCCGGTTCTGCATCCGGGATCCGTTCTTAAGTCAATGGCTGCAGAGGCGGCCCTGGAAAGTGTTCCGGGCTTCGAGACGGGCATCCAGAAGACGGAGGATGTCGAGGTTGCGCACGAGTCCCCACTGAGTTTCGGTGACGAAACGCGGAGGGACTTCTCCGGCGACGCGCTCTATGGAGAGGTCGGGACGGAGGCGCTCAAGTATGTCCACGACGAGGTCGATGTAACCGTCCAGACCGAGGCGGAGAAAATCCGAAGGCGAGGCGGAATATTCCTTTTCCATCCTTGTGCCCTTCACTATCTGAAGCTGGTGGAACTTCACCGAGCGCAGCGGCATCGAAGAGATCGTGTCGCACTGGTCCAGAAGCATCTGCCTCGTTTCTCCGGGAAGGCCGAGAATGAAGTGGGCGCAGACATCGAGGCCTCGGGCGGCCGTCATTTCGACAGTCTTGCGGGCAGTCTCGAAACTGTGGCCGCGGTTGATTCTTGCAAGAGTGCTGTCGTAGCAGGATTCGATGCCATATTCCATCACCACGACGGGAGACGTGACAGCCGGTCTTTCCCAGCCCCTTAGGACCTTGCCGGAGGCGAGGTCGGCGAGGTAGTCAAGCTTGGCTTCATCGATGCAGTCCGGGCGCGTGCCAATCACCACGCCGACCACCGAAGGGTGCGAGAGGGCCTCCTCATAAAGGGCCTTCAGCCTCTCCAGCGGAGCGTAGGTGTTTGAATATGCCTGGAAATATGCCAGGTAATTCTTCGCCCGGGGGTACCGGACGCGGTGGAACTCGATTCCCTCGTCTATCTGTTCACGAATTGATTTGCCTGGGGTGCTGTAACCGGGGTGGAAAGCGGCGTTGTCGCAGTAGGTGCAGCCGCCGAGACTGATGGTCCCGTCGCGGTTCGGGCAGGTGAAGCCGGCGTCCAGAACGAGTTTCTGAAGCCGTTCCCCGTACCTGCGGCGATAGTAGCCGACGAACGTGTTGTATCTTTTGCCTTCCGGAAAGTCAAACATAGCCGCAAAGTTAGCGATCGTCAGGCAAACGGTCAATCTTTTTTGTTTTTTCAAAAGCCGATGCCTATATTTATGAATGATATTGACTACCTTGACCGATGAGTGAATATGAGAGCAAATATGAGAACGTTGCATTATAGTTTGGCGGTGGCGGCGATGCTGCTTCCGGCGCTTGCGGCACCCGGCCAGAACACGGTTTCAGTAACGGTAACAAGAGATGGAGCAGGAACGGAACAAAGGGCGGAGCAATGGAAGAGGATGGCGGTGGTGGAGTTTTCGGCGGACTTCATGCGGGAGGAGCCGGACTATGCGGCGGAGCTGGGAAATCAGGCGCTTATGGGGACCGTTGTGGAGATTGTCGGCAGGAAAGGCTACTGGGTTAAGGTCAAAAGCCCTGACCCGTACACCGCGTGGGTGACCGATATGGGACTGATCCCTATGGACGAAAAAGAACTGGAAGACTATCTGGAAGCCCCGAAATACATCTGCACGGCAATGAGCACCCGCATATTCGAAGAACCCTCAACGGAATCGAGGATAGTGTCGGAATTCGTTCTCGGGGACATCGTCAGGATAATGTATGAAAGCAAAGTGCACAGGAGCGGACGGCTGAAGGGCGTGGAGGAAGGCCGCGCCGTCCTCAGGAAGCATTTCGCAGGAGTCGTGCTGCCGTCAGGGAAAACCGGCTATGTGCCTGCCGAAGATGTGGCGGTGTTCTACCGATGGGCAAAGGAAAAGAGAAACGGCTGCAATGACGAAGACTCCTTCAGGGAAAGTCTTGTCCGGACAGCGCTCGGCTTCCTGGGCGTGCCGTATATGTGGGGAGGAACTTCAGCCAAGAACGTGGACTGCAGCGGCCTGACCAGATGCGTCTATTTCTCCAACGGCATTCTTCTGCCGAGGAACGCCTCGCAGCAGGCAAGGACCGGGAAGGACGTGAGGATATTCAATGGCAACGGTGACGTTGACTGGAACGGACTCCTTCCTGGAGACCTCCTTTTCTGGGGGAAAGAGGCCACCGACAGCACTGCGGAGAGGATTTCGCACGTCGGGATGTACATCGGCGGAGGCAGGTTCATCCATTCCGCGCAAGTAGTGCGGACCAGTTCGCTGGATCCGTCCGCTCCGGATTACTATGACCGCAAGCCGGTCAGAGCGCGCCGGATCGTCGGATGCGTTTCCGATGACGGAGCTTTCATATTCAAGAACCCGAATTACTTCCCGCAGGAACGGGAATAGGAAACAACGCCATTACAGGACGTCCTTCAGATAAGGGCCGGTGACGGAATCAGGATTGCGGGAAAGGTCCTCAGGTGTACCCTGAGCGACAATCCGGCCACCGCGGCGACCGCCGTCCGGGCCGAGGTCGAAGATGTAGTCCACACTCTTCAGCACATCAAGGTTATGCTCGATGATGATGACGGTATTCCCTTGATCCACAAGCTGCTGCAGTACTCCGAGAAGAATCTTGATGTCCTCGAAATGAAGCCCGGTCGTAGGCTCGTCGAGGATGTAGAGAGTGTTGCCCGTAGCCTTTCTGAAAAGTTCCGCCGCCAGTTTCATTCTCTGGCTCTCGCCGCCGGACAGAGTCACCGCCGACTGGCCCAGATGCACGTAGCCCAGACCGACGTCGACAAGAGCCTTAAGTTTCTGCGCGATGGACGGAATAGGCCTGAAGAACTCGTAGGCCTCGCTGATGGGCATCTCCAGCACATCGTTGATGCTCTTGCCCTTGTAGTGGACGGCGAGGGTGTCGTCCTTGTAACGCCGGCCCCTGCACTCGTCGCAGACCACATTGACCGAAGGCAGAAAATTCATCTCTATGACCTTGATTCCAGCTCCCTTGCAAGCCTCGCAACGTCCTCCGGCCACATTGAACGAAAAACGTCCGGCCTTGAATCCGCGGACCTTGGCGTCCGGAGTTTCGGCGAAAAGATTGCGAATGTCGTTGAACACTCCGGTGAAAGTGGCCGGATTGGAACGCGGGGTGCGGCCTATCGGACTCTGGTCTATCTCGATCAGCTTGTCTATGTTCTCCACCCCTTCTATGGAGCGGTACGGCAGCGGATGAAGCTTGGCCCTGTAGAAGAGGTTCTTCAGAATCGGCATCAGCGTCTCGTTGACGAGGGTCGATTTGCCGCTTCCGCTGACTCCGCTCACGCCGATGAAGCATCCGAGCGGAAAGTCCACATCAATGTCTTTGAGGTTGTTGCCCGACGCTCCTTTCAGGCTGAGAAACAGACCGTTGCCCTTTCTCCTTACGGAAGGCACGGCGATGTTCTCACGGCCCCGGAGATAATCCAGGGTAAGGGATTTCCCGAATATGCAGTGTGCGGCGGTTTCCTTGTCGAGGGAGGCCGGAGCCTTCCCGTCTTCCGATGAATATTCATTCAGCGCGGACAGCGGTGCGCTCAGGCATATTCTTCCGCCCGCTTCTCCCGCTCCGGGCCCGACGTCCACCAGCCAGTCGGCGCTCATCATCGTCTCAAGGTCGTGCTCGACGACCATCACGGAATTGCCTTCGTCACGCAGTTCCTTGAGGGAAGCTATCAGTTTGCGGTTGTCCCTCTGATGCAGTCCGATGGACGGTTCATCGAGAATGTACAGCACGTTCACCAGCTTGGAGCCGATCTGGGTGGCGAGCCTGATTCTCTGGCTTTCTCCTCCGGAGAGGGATGCGGTAGGCCTGTCCAGCGAAAGATAGTCCAGGCCTACGTCCAGCATAAACTTCACCCTCTCGTTCAGTTCCTTGAGAATATCCCCGGCTATGCTGTTCTCCCTGTCGGTCAGCCTTGACGGCAGAGTTTGGAACCATCCGTACAGTTCGGACATCTCCATTGCCGCCACATCGGCGATGGTCCTGCCGTCTATCCTGAAGCACAATGCATTCTCGTTGAGGCGGGTACCGTGGCAGACCGGGCACTGGACCTTCTCGTCGATGTCCTCCACGATTCCTCCGAAAGTGACCATCTCGGACATATTCCCCTCCCCCACGCGGAAAAGTTCATCGCTGCCGAATATGATATGGGATATGGCTTCATCCGGGACCGTGGCGATCGGGTCGTAAAGGGAGAAGTCATATTTTCTGGCGATGGAGCGCAGCACATCGAACTTTTTGTTCTCGCGCAACTTTCCGAGCGGCACTATTCCTCCGTCGGCGATCGAGACGGACCTGTCCGGGATGATGGTGTCGATGTTGACATCCACTATCATTCCAAGCCCCTTGCAGTGAGGACAATAGCCTTCCGGTGAATTGAATGAGAAGGAGTGCGGGGCCGGTTCCTGAAGAGACAGGCCGGAATCCGGATCGACAAGATGCTTGGAGAAATGCTTCAGCCTGTCCGATCCCATCTCCAGAAGAGCCACGGAGCCTTTGCCCAGGTTCAGTGCGGTCATCACAGAATCCCTGATGCGTTTTTCGTCGCCTTTAGACGGCTTAAGCTTGTCCACGACCAGTTCGATGAAATGGCCCTTGTAGCGGTCCAGGGCGTCAACTTCGTTGAGAGGCCTGATTTCTCCGTCCACGCGGACATCGGTGTAGCCGCGCTTGCGCAACTGGTCGAACAGTTCACGGTAGTGGCCCTTCCTGCCCCTCACCAGCGGAGCCAGCAGGTAACATTTCTTGCCTGAATATTCATTCATTATGAGGTCCACGATCTGCTCGTCGGTGTAGCGGACCATCTCCTTCCCCGTCACCGGTGAATATGCTCTCGACGCCCTTGCATACAGGAGTCTCAGAAAATCGAATATCTCCGTGATGGTTCCGACTGTGGAGCGCGGATTGTTGCCTGTGGTCTTCTGCTCTATGGCGATGATCGGGCTCAAGCCCGTAATGCTTTCCACCTCAGGTTTTTCAAGGATTCCCATAAAGTGCTTGGCGTAGGTCGAAAGAGTGTCCATATACCGTCTCTGGCCTTCGGCATAGACCGTGTCGAACGCCAGCGAGGACTTCCCGCTTCCGCTCAGGCCTGTCACCACTACGAACTCGTTGCGGGGAATGTCCACATTGACACCCTTGAGGTTGTGGGCCTTCGCCCCGCGGATTTCCATATATTCCTTACCGTCCATAATCTGCAAATTTAGCAATCATTGAAAAATAACCGGCACAAGAAAATCACATTTGGCATCATCATTTTTTGTATCTTTGTGGGCTTATCAAAACACAGAGCATAAACACAGGATTAAAAACACAAGACAAGTCAATGGACGGATCGTTAAAGAAGAAATACAATTACTGGCAGTGGAGGACGCTGATCATCCTGATGATCGGCTACGCGATGTTCTACTTCGTGCGCAAGAACTTCAGCATCACTATGCCGGCCCTGGAAGCCGAGCTGGGGATCAGCAAGGTCAAACTGGGCCTGTTCCTGACGCTCAACGGAATCATCTACGGCGTGTCGAGGTTCATCAACGGCTTCATCGCCGACCGCGTCAGCCGCAAGAAGATGATGGCCACAGGCCTTTTCCTGTCCGCCGTCGTCAACATCCTGATAGGCCTGAGTCCGGAGATGAACGGAATATTCAATTTCCTGGACGCTGAAGGCAAGGCCACCGCAGGACTCGTCGCCTTCATCGGAAGCCTTTGGCTGATAAACGGTTACACCCAGGGGATGGGCTTCCCTCCCTGCGGAAGCCTGATGGCTCACTGGATCAAGCCTTCGGAACTTGCGACAAAGCAGTCCATCTGGAACAGCTCGCACTCTATCGGTGCCAGCCTCGTGGCCTTCCTCTGCGGAACCTTCATCCTGAGCCATTTCTCCTATGCGGCCTGGCAGTGGTGCTTCTTCGTGCCAGCGATGCTGGCCATAGCTGGCAGCATCCTGATCCTCTTCGGCCTGAAGGACACCCCGGCTTCAGTCGGACTGCCTGACCCTCAGGAGATCGACGAGAACGCCCCCGCCAAGGAAGTGGTGGTCGAGCCGAAATCTTTCACGGACTACGCCTACAAGAGATTCGTGAAGGAGATGGTGTTCAAGAACCCTGTCATCTGGATCCTCGCGACATCCAATTTCTTCATCTACATCATCCGCTTCACCATCCTGGACTGGGGAGCGACCTTCCTGACGCAGGACAGAGGCCTTGACATCTCGACTGCCTCCACAGTCGTCGCCGTCACCGAGGTTCTGGGAATATTCGGCACCCTGCTCGGAGGCTGGATCACCGACAAGTTCTTCGCCAGCAAGGCCCACAGGACCTGTCTGATCGGTCTCGCGGCGGCCACTGGCTGCTTCATCCTCTTCTGGCTCACGCCTAAGAGCATGAACACCCTGGCGGTCTGCCTCATCATCCTCGCGAGCTTCTTCGTCTACATGCCTCAGGCCCTTATAGGAATATGCCTGTCCAATCAGGCGACCAAGAGGGTCGCATCGTCCGCCAACGGAATGGCCGGCATCCTTGGTTACGCCAGCACCGCCGTGTCCGGTCTGATGTTCGGTTACCTTGCCGACAAATTCGGCTGGAACTCAGTATTCGAGGTGGCCATCGCCCTTGGCATCGTCGGAGTGATCCTCTTCGCCATCGTCTGGAAGGCTCCGGCCGACGGCTACGAGAAGGCCGACAAACTTCTCGAGGAAGTCAAGAAAGAGTACGCCGCAGGAAAACGGTAGAGGACATAATATAAAAGGAAGGGTGGCCGAAATCTTTCAGCCACCCTTCCTTTTTTTGTCCGTACCCGTTACCAGGCGAGAGCTGATGCGCCGAGGATGGCGGCATCGGACTCCTTGAGCTGGGAATATACCAGTTTGACTTTTCCGCGCCACAAAGGGAGCACGTTCTCGTTCATCGAACGTTCGATAGGCTCGGTAAGGAACTCCTTGCTCCTTGCAAGTCCGCCGAAGAGCACAATGGCTTCCGGAGAAGAGAACTCGATGAAATCGGCGAAAGCCTGCCCCAGAAGGGTGCCTGTATATTCAAAGATTCTGATGGCCATCTTGTCTCCTTCCTTGGCGGCTTCATAGACATCCTTGGAGGAGATGCTGTCAAGGCTGCGCAGCAGGGAAGGTTCATCGCTCATATCCAGCCATTCACGGGCCGTCCTGGCGACGCCTATCGCAGAGCAGTAGGTCTCGAGACAGCCGTTCTTGCCGCAGTTGCAGCGACGGCCGTTGTGGCGCACGATGGACGTGTGGCCAAGTTCGCCGGCGAATCCGTCGTGGCCATAGACCACTTCACCGTTGATGACGATTCCGCTGCCGACACCGGTACCGAG
>CAVCDF010000151.1:0-8684 GCA_963600795.1 Anaerotignum sp.
ATATTTATAAATTAATGACAGACATAACATTAAATCCAAATCAGTATGAAAAACTCTATCAAATGTTGTCTTTTTGCAGCCATAGCTTTGACTGCAGCATCCTGCCTGTCCAGCGGTAACGGCAGCGTCAGCTACACCCTTGTGGGCGAGTTCAACTACATCGCCGAGAATCCTACCATCTACAAGCTGCAGGACAGCCTCATCTTCGCCAACAAAGTGCAGATGGGAGACGGCTGCTCCATGCTGTGCACAAAGTGCGACGGAATCAATGAGAACTTCTGCGGAGGCTGGAAGATTTCCACAAAGAAAGGATCTCCTGAAGACACCGAGGAACTTTCCATGTTCACGTCCGCCGGTAAAAATGCCGGACTGACCATCACCGAAGAATCCTATACGTCAAGCAACAAGGCCTATGCTGTCTTCTGCCAAACTTACGACATGCCTTCCTACGACATAACGTTTGAATTTTCAGGCTATTCAAAGTCAACCTGCTATGTCATAGGCTTCTACATCAACAACACGAAGTATGTTGAGAATCTTGCGGACGCAGGGCAGATCCCTGCCGGCGACTACCTCAAGGTAATCGCGACATTCTACAAGAACGGAGCACCTGTCGGCACCGAGGAAAAATTCCTTGTGGACAACACCGGAACGGAACTCAAGGTCGTCAAGGACTGGGAGGAATGGAAAATGGAAGACGTCATGAAAACCGATGTCGATGCAGTCAAGTTTTCTGTCGAATCCGGCACCGGAGTTCTGGGGGAAGGATTCTGCCTGGACAATTTCGTAGCAAGCATTGCACTTGAATACTAACATTTTATGAAGCAGAACAAGGTTTATAAAAAAGAAGCCCTTGACGCGCTCAAGGGCAATTGGTCCCAAGCTGTCCTGGCCGTGCTGATTCTTATTGCGGTCGCATTGTTCTTCACCGTGCCGTATGAAATCAAAAGCTATCAGCTGGCGGGAAACGCTACGGACCTGCAGATAGCCTCCAGCGCAAGAGCCTGGTGGATTTTCTCCGTACTCGGGATGATATTCGCGTTCTGCCCGTTGGCCGCAGGGCTTGCGAACGCTTTCAAGAATCTGCACTTCGGCGGAAGCAAAGACTTGTGCAGCGACGGATTGCGTATCTGTCTGAACAATTATGCCCACATTGTCTGGGGCAATGTACTCAAGAACATCTACACCTATCTCTGGTCGCTTCTGTTCATCATTCCGGGCATCATCAAGAGCTTTTCCTACGCGATGACCAACTACATCCTCGTAGACAATCCTGAACTTTCCGCAAACGAAGCGATAGAAAGGAGTATGGCGATGATGCGCGGCCACAAGTTCGACCTCTTCTACCTTTACCTTTCATTCATAGGATGGTACATCCTGGGACTTTTCACATTGGGAATAGGATACCTCTGGCTTCAGCCGTACGTCCTGACTGCGCAGGCTTCCTTCTACCGTGACGTGAAGAATGAATATGAAAGCAGACAGAACGGCTTCGGTCCCGCTGCGGAGCCTGCAGCTCCGGCCGCTCCTGCAGTTCAGCCGATATCAAAGGTGGAGAACAATGACGACTATATGCCGAAAGCATAAGCCGGTTGAAGAAAGGTTACGGGATAATTTCTGAAAGGCTTTTCAGAAAAGCCCTTCCGGGATGACCAGAGAAAGGGTCTCCGACATTTCATCGACGGACAGGATGAGGTCTTCGTGCAACGGGACCATCACTTCCTGTCCGTCTGACGTTTCCACATAAAGGCACGTGTTGCCGGGAATGTCTTCGTAGCCGGTTATGGTTCCGATGTGTTTCTTCGAAGCGTCAAGGACTGACCAGCCGACAAGACCGTCGAGATCCAGGCCATCTTCTTCACAGGAATATTCATTGAGGGTTTCGGGCCTTACGGCCACGTCCCTGCCGGAGAGTTCGTCGGCATCTTCGAGGTTTTTGACTCCCGTGAGGCGGACAAGGGCCCGGCTGGTGCCCCTCCTTTCGAATGATTCGATAAAAAACGGAACCGGCAGTCCATCGAAAGTGATGAACACCGGTTCCTTCAGATTCAAGTCTTCCGGATCGATTCCACGGAATCCTACAAGAACTCCGCCTTCGGTACCGTTTGACTTCAGTACCCGGGCAACCTGCAGAAATTCTGGCTTTGCCCCGGACATCGCACTAGGCCTCGGCCGGAGTTTCAGCGGCAGCGGCTTCCTCGGCGGCTTTCTGGGCAGCGGCCTCTTCAGCAGCCTTGCGCTCAGCTTCCGCGAGTTCCTCGGCCTTCTTGGCAAGAGCGGCAGCCCTCTCCTCGTTGACCTTCTTCTCGGCGGCGATAGCAGCCTTTGCCTTCTCGTCAGCCTCTTTTACAAGACCTTCCTTCTTGGCGATGATCTTAGCGTCCCTCTGAGCCTTCCAGGCATTCCATTTCTGGTCAGCCTGCTCCTGAGTGAGCGCTCCCTTGGCAACTCCGCCCTCAAGATGCTTCTTGAGAAGAACACCTTCGTAGGAGAGAATCCTGCGGGCTACGAGAGTAGGCTGTGCGCCCACTTTGAGCCATGCAAGCGCCCTCTCACCGTTGAGGATGATGGTGGCAGGATTCGTGTTAGGGTTGTACGAGCCGAGCTGCTCGATGAAACGACCGTCGCGTGGAGCGCGGGCGTCCGCCACAACAATGTGGAAGAATGCGAAATTCTTCTTTCCGTGGCGCTGGAGTCTGATTTTAACAGCCATTGCTAATCTGTTTTGATTTAAATTGTTGTTGTTACTATACTCCCATCCCGTGAGAGCGTGCAAAGATACGAATATTCCTCCGAAGTTCAGACTTTTTGTAAAAAATTTTGGCGATTAAGATTTATTTCCTAAATTTGCAGTCCCAAGCAAAAAGGGAGACATACTGCGGTAGTGGTGAAATGGTATACACGCTACTTTGAGGGGGTAGTGGGCGCAAGCCCGTGTGAGTTCGACTCTCACCTACCGCACAAAAAAAGGATGACTGGTTTTCAGCCATCCTTTTTTCTTTTCCGCATTGATTTCAGCAGGAATCACGAACGACGAGAGTCGGACGGATGAGTTGCTGGATGACCGGGCGGTCAGAGGCCTTGTCTGTTATCAGGCCGATGACCGTCTCGGAAGCGAGGCGGCCTATTTCTCCAAGCGGCTGCTCAATGCGTGTTATTGCCGGATCGAGGAAATCAAGGAAGCCGTTGTTGTCGAAAGAGATGATGCCCACATCCCTCGGGACCTTGATGCCAAGTTCACGGAAGGCCCTGATCGCACCGAGCAGGATGGTTGATGAATATGCAAACACGGCATCGAAGGCGATGCCTTCGCGGAACTGCTTAATCACCTGGTTGTAACCGCTTTCAACCGAGAATGCGTCTCCGACGACGGCGTATTTCACATCCTTTTCCGAATGAGCGGAAATGGCGCCGAGAAAACCGCGGACACGCTCCCGGGACGGTGTGGAGTCCGGCACACCCTGGATGGACAGGATGTTGCGGTAGCCTCGGCGGATAAGATATTCAGTTGCCATAAATCCACCTTCGTAATTGTCGGTGCAGATGTAAGGAAGACCCGTACCTTCGAAATAACGGTCAATCAGGACCGTAGGGATGTTTCCCGTTATCTCGTCGAAAAGTCCGCCGGGAGTGCCGACGGGGACTGCGATTATGCCGTCCACGCTGCGGGAGCGGAACATCACCAGAGAATTCTCGAAATCCTGAGGATTCTCCAGAGAGTCGGCCAGAAGCGTGTGGTAACCGGCATTCTTGAGATATTCGATCACCGTACCGGCGAGCGCCGCGAAGAAAGGGTTCTCGATTCCCGGGACGGTCAGACCTATCGTGTAGGTCCTGTTTGTACGGAGACCCTGCGCCAGAAGGTTAGGCGTGTAGTTGACGCGTTTCGCCTCGGCGGTTATCACCTCGACAGCCTTCTGGCTGATTCTGGACCTCTCGGCCTTCCCCGAGAGAACCCTTGAAACAGTCGAAACGGAATATCCGGTCTGATTGCTGATGGATTGTATGGTGTTCTTGTGCATTGTTCAATCGCTCAACACTTGGCGAGGAAACACTGGATGGTGTTCTCCATAAGGCAGCAGATTGTCATCGGGCCTACTCCGCCTGGGACAGGAGTGATGACAGAGGCCTTCGGCTCGACTGAAGCGAAGTCCACGTCACCGCATAGAGCACCGTTTTCGTCGCGGTCCATACCTACGTCGATGACGGCCGCTCCTTCCTTGACCATGTCACCTGTGACGAATTTGGCGCGGCCGATGGCCACGACAAGGATGTCGGCCTGGCGGGTGATTTCCGGAAGGTTCTTCGTCCTTGAATGGCAGATGGTCACGGTGGCGTTGCGGTCAAGCAGCAGTTTGGAGATCGGCAGACCTACAATCTGGCTGCGGCCGATGACCACGGCGTTCTTGCCGGCTATCTCGCAGCCGGCGGCATCGAGAAGCCTGATGATGCCCATAGGGGTGCAAGGAACGACACAGGAAGTGTTAGGGCGCTTCTGCCAGAGAGCTGCGGTGTTGAGCGGATGGAATCCGTCCACATCCTTGGACTGGGCTATGGCCTCGATGACCTTCGGTTCGCTGATCTGCTTCGGGAGAGGTAGCTGGACAAGGATTCCGTCCACGCTGTCGTCGGCGTTCAGTTCGGCGATCTTGTCGAGCAGTTCCTGCTCAGGAGTGTCGGCCGGCATCCTTACAGTCGTGTTTTTGATTCCGACCACGTCACAGGCCTTTGCCTTGTTCTTGACATAGGTCTGGCTGCCAGGGTCATCTCCGACAAGGATCACCACAAGATGAGGCACGCGACCGTATTTCGCAGGAAATGTGGCCACCTGCTCCGCCATTTCGGCCTTCAACCTGGCCGCGAGGTCTTTTCCGCTGATTATCATTGATGTTTGTGTTTTCTTTTCTTGTGGGCTGCCGCCCGGATTAAAGTACGAGATGTCCGATGTCGGAACGGTAGAAGAGATTGTCGCAGTGGATCTTGCGGACAGCTGCGAGAGCCTTGTCGCGGGCACCCCGCAGAGTCTCTCCCGATGCCACCACCATCAGCACGCGGCCTCCTGAAGTCACGAGTGAAGGCTCTTCCGAACCTTCCTTGACCACGGATTTCGTGCCCATCTGGTAGATTCTGACGGCAGGGTCGGCGAGTGCGTCTTCAAGCCCGGTGATCTCAAAGCCTTTCTCGTAGGATCCCGGATAGCCTTTCGAAGCCATCACGAAACCGAGTACCGGGTTGTCCGACCATTTGATTTCAGGCATAAGCTCTGCAGAAGAGAGTTTCAGACCTTCGGCCGAATCGGTCCCCGCCGGAGCGTTCACGACCTTGCCACCGTCGGTGACGGCGCAGAAAATCTCATAGATATCCGATTCAAGCCGAGGCAGAACCACCTCTGTCTCAGGATCTCCGAACCTGCAATTGAACTCGATGACCTTGATTCCGTCCGGAGTCTTCATCAGTCCTCCGTACAGCAGTCCCTTGAACGGGCAGCCTTCGGCTACCATCGCTGCGGCCGTCTTCTTCATTATGTTCTCGAGAGCGTAGGCCTCGTCCTCCGCCGTGATGACAGGGACCGGTGAATATGCTCCCATACCTCCGGTGTTGGGGCCCTTGTCGCCTTCGTAGGCTCTTTTGTGGTCCTGGGCGATGGCCAGAGGAAAGACCTCCTCGCCGTTCACGAAGCACATGAACGAGAACTCCGGGCCGGTGAGATACTCTTCGATCACGACCTTGCCCTTGCCGAACTTGTCGTCAAGGAGCATGTCCTTCAGCGCGGCCTGGGCATCCGAGAACGTCTCCGGGATGACCACGCCCTTACCGGCGGCCAGGCCGTCGTACTTCAGAACGATCGGGAAACGTTTTCTGCCGACATATTCAATGGCATCCTCGTAGTTGTCAAAGGTCTTGAATTCGGCTGTCGGGATGCCGTACTTATCCATCAGGCACTTGGCGAAGTCCTTGCTGGATTCTATGCGTGCGGCTGCGGCCGACGGACCGAAGATCCTCAGGCCGGCTTTCTCGAAAGCGTCGGCGATGCCCGCCGAAAGGGGAACTTCCGGTCCGACAACCGTCAGGTCTATGCCGTTCTCCTTGGCGAATTCCACAAGTTCGGAGATCTGCGTTTCCTTCAGCGGAACACACTCGGCCTGTGCGGCGATGCCGGCGTTGCCCGGAGCGCAGAAAATCTTTCCGACATTCTTTGAGCGGCTGAGGGCGTCGACTATGGCGTGCTCGCGGCCGCCTCCGCCGATGACCAGGACATTCTTCATCAGAAGAGTGTCCAGCATTATTGTCTTGCCGTCACTCTTGTTCGACGACTCGAAATGAAATACTTTCATAAAAGTGTTATAGGGATGGCCGTGGCAGATAACTACTTGTGCTTCAAGATTTTAAGCATTTGTCTGGTGCGGTTTTTCGCAGGAGATGATTGCTTATTTGACTATGAATCAAATAGTTATTTGTCACGGAAATTCATCAGTGTTTGAAATGGCGTTCGCCGGTGAAGACCATCGGGATGCCGAGTGCGTTGCACTTGGCGATGGAGTCGCCGTCGCGGACAGACCCGCCGGGCTGGACGATTGCCTTCACGCCGTACTCGGCGGCGAGGGCGACGCAGTCATCGAACGGGAAGAACGCGTCTGAAGCCAGCACGAGACCGGCCTTGCGTGCGGCCTCCATAGGGTTGACAGCCACTCCGGTCTTCTCGAACTCCTCGGCGGCGAGGGTCGCTGCGGCCTGCTTGAGAGCGATCTCGGCCGAACCTACACGGTTCATCTGGCCGGCGCCCACTCCGTAGATCATTCCAGCCTTGCCGACGACGATCGCATTGGATTTCACGTGCTTGACTATCCTCCAGGTGAAGTTCAGATCGGTAATCTGCTCCTCGTCAGGACGGGCTTCCGTGACGGTCTGCGAAGCGGTGACAGGCACTATCGAAAGATCCTGATTCTGAACCAGAAGGCCACCGTTGACGCTGACGCACTGCATCTGCTCCTTGACCGAACCTTCCATATTCACGACAAGCAGACGGAGGTTCTTCTTCGTGCGCAGAAGCTCCAGAGCATCTGGCGCGAAGGACGGAGCCATCACGATTTCAAGGAATATCGGCTTGAGGAGCTGGGCGACTTCAAGATTGACCTCGCGGTTGAAGGCCACGATGCCTCCGAAGATGGATGTCTTGTCGCCTTCGTAAACCTTCTTCCAGGCATCCACGACATCGGTTCCGAGACCGGCGCCGCACGGATTCATATGCTTGAGACCGACGGCGAAAGGCTCGCTGAACTCGCGCACGATGTTGAGGGCGGCGTTGGCGTCCTGGATGTTGTTGTAGGACAGTTCCTTGCCGTTAAGCTGCTCGGCGGTGGCCAGTGAATATGGCACCGGCTGCATGGCCTTGAAGAACTTTGCCTTCTGGTGAGGGTTCTCACCGTAGCGCAGAGACTGGCAGATGTCATATTCAAGGAAAAGCTTCTCCGGCAGACCGGCCTGGGCGCGCATATAGGTCGCGATGGCGCTGTCATATTCAGCGGTGTGGGTGTAGGCCTTGGCGGAGAGGGCGAGACGTGTCTGAGGTGTCGTGTCGCCGGTCGCCTTGATCTCGTCGATGACGGTCGCATAGTCCTCAGGGTTCACCACCACGGTGACGGAGGCCCAGTTCTTGGCGGCGCTGCGGAGCATCGAAGGTCCGCCGATGTCGATGTGTTCGACCGCATCCTCCATTGTGACGTCAGGCTTGGCGATTGTCTCGCGGAACGGATAGAGGTTGACGCAGACGAGGTCGATCTTCTCTATACCGTTGTTCTCCAGCTGTTTCATATGGTCTGGAACATCCCTGCGGGCGAGAAGCGCTCCGTGGATTTTCGGGTGAAGGGTCTTCACGCGGCCGTCGCAGATTTCGGGGAATCCTGTCACGTCGCTCACGCTGGTCACAGGCAGACCTGCCTCTTTCAACATTTTCATCGTGCCGCTTGTGGAAAGGATCTCCCATCCGAGGGACACGAGTTCGCGGGCGAATTCAACCACGCCCGTCTTGTCGCTGACACTGATTAATGCTCTCATTGAATATATTCGTCAAGTATTTTTTATTCTGAAACAGATTCTTAAAGCAGGTGGATGTCAACACCAGGCTTGTCGGTCACGCGGCCGATGACGGTCGCCTTGTCGCCGTAGCCTGCAAGGATGCCGATGGCCTTCTGCGCCTCTGACTCGTCAAGGGCGAGGACCATTCCCACACCCATATTGAATATGTTGAACATCTCCCTGTGAGGGATGCTGCCGTACTTCTCCAGGAAGCGGAAGATCGGGAGAATGGTCCAGGAACCTTCCTGCACCTCGATTCCCTGGCCTTCGCGCAGGATTCTCGGGATGTTCTCGTCGAAGCCGCCGCCGGTGATGTGGGCGACTCCGTGCACATCACAGTTGCGGATCACGTCCAGAACCTGCTTCACGTAGATTCTGGTAGGGGTCAGGGCGACAAGTCCTAACGGCTGGTCCGACTCCAGTTCCGGATAGACCTTGTGCAGGTCCAGAGCGTTGTCGGAGAAGATCTTGCGGACGAGGCTGAAACCGTTGCTGTGGACACCTGTGGAGGCGATTCCGACCAGCACGTCGCCGGCCTTCACCTTGGTCCCGTCGATGAGCTTTGACTTCTCCACGACGCCTGTGGTGTAGCCTGCATTGTCATATTC
>CAVCDF010000152.1:0-18567 GCA_963600795.1 Anaerotignum sp.
CTGCTCACCCTGAAACCACCAAGGTACAGACCAAGAACCTTCTGCACCTGTTCCGACGCTGAATCCCAGTCCGGCCATCACCCCGTTCAGCCTGCGCTGGAGCGCAAGCCCTGCAACCTTGAACGCCATATAGCTTTCGGTCGTGAACGGCTCGGCGCAGGCCATCCCGATGCTGATGCTGACAGGTTTTCCCACCTTTGAATATGTCGTCGCTCCAGTACGCATCTTGTAAGCGACACTTTGGCGAACCGCAGGAATCCTGCTCACCCTGAAACCACCAAGGTACAGACCAAGAACCTTCTGCACCTGTTCCGGCGCAAAATCGCCGACAATCACAAGCACACCGTCGTTCGACCTGACAAACTGATTGTCAAAGAATCCTGAAGCGTCGGCCAAAGTGCTTTCCACCAACCCTGAGCGGGTCTTTACGGCGGAATAGTTGTAATCCGGGTACATCAGGCTGTCAAGCACGGCCGGCCCAAGCAACCCACGCTCGAAACTGCGCCAGGAAGCGAACGCTTCTCCCGACGGCTTTCTCTGATTGGCAACTGAAAGAAGAGCCTTAAGCACAAGCTGCAGCCTGGATGTGGACGCCGAACCGGATATCCTCAAATCCGACGAAGACACGTTGCAGGTCATTTCCACACCGTTAGCCTTCAAGACCTTGTCGAAATCTTCACCGGACATCCCCGCAATCCTGCAGTTGCCCAGCATATCCGAGAAGAAAGCGCCTTCGCCGCGCTGAAGATTCCTCACGGTCGAGTAGCCGCCCTTTATCATAAGCGAGTAGTTGAACCTCCTCTTGGTGTCGCCCTTCTTGAACAGCACTCTCATCCCGTTGGAGAATGTCCACATCTCGCCGCCGGAAACGGTTTCCGCAGCGACGGACTTCAGTTTAACTTTGTTCTTTTCATTCCAGAACCCGGATGTGTCCTTAGCGCTCACTTTCCACTGCCTGAGCGATCCGGGGAGCAGAGACACTCCGTTCCAGGCCGATTCGTACACGGTCCGGAAAGTCCATTCATCGTAATCCTGCTCGTTTCCGGTCCAGTCAACCCTTGAATTTCCGGTGTCCGAAAGCAGAGCCGTGGCGAAGCCGTTGAAAAGTCCGGCCTCGGCCTGCAGAGACATATTCCTTGACGTATAGAATCCGGCTTTGGAGGAAAGGGACGCGAGATCGGCCCCGTAAAGGTAGGCTGAAATGCATCTGCGCACCAGGGCGTCATTGTCCTGAAAACGGAAACAGTCTTTGAGGAAGTCCGACTTCGCGGCCTTGTATTCTTCCTCTCCGACTCCCTTGGACGCCAGGTCGGAAAGCGTGGAAGCGACGGCCAGGGAAGCCGGTATCAGCTGGCTGCGGGACGTGTTCAGACTGACACGGAATGTTTCATCTCCAGGCCCCGAGTCGCTTCCTTCGTAGGAAACATCGAACGCCGACACACGGATATTCCTGGAAATCAACGTCTCACGAAGTCTGCCGGCGACGATTTCCTTGAGCGATTCGGCAAAAAGCCTTGAAATGAAAGGCTGTATGGTGTTCATCTGGGAGTCAGGTGTTCTCGGTGAACGGAAGGTGACCGTCACCGAAGATGTCGCGGAAGGCGTGAATGAATATTCAGGCTCGTCAGAATGCTTCCAGACATATTCAGGCTTTTTGTAAGAAGGACTCCGTGAAGGGACCATCAGAGAGAACACGTTCATCTTCTCGATGATGGCGGACGGAGTGATGTCGCCCGCGACGATGATCGCGTGCTGGCTTGGCTGGGCGGCGATAAGGTCGAAGAGCATCAACAGGGTGGTGTCGGAAGCGGCCTGGTCGAAGACCGGGACATCGTCGAACCTGAAGACGGTGGAGCCGTCCCGATAGGATGCAAAGCCTTCAGGGCGGCAACCTATTCCTTTGGAAGACAGAAACTTCTGAGGGCTTGTCTTGTTGAAGTGCGGGAGAGAGGCAAGTTCTTTCCTGGCACTGAGGGTGTCACATATTCCTTTGCGGACAAGGGCGAAATCAGCCACGCCTTTTGTTGACGGATTGGTGACGAGATAGTATGAAATTCCATTGTTCAGGCTGCCCGATGTGACTGCGGCATCCTTCTGGAGTGCGGGCAGTTCCTGCGCTGGCATCATTATTGAAAAGCCTAGCGCCAGCACAAAACACTGAACTGATTTGATAAAGCAACGCATTACTGAACCTCCCTGTAAGGCAAAAATAAGGAATATGCGCGTTTGACACAAATTTTTATTACATTTGTCGTTAGTTTGCTCAGGGATGATGTCCCGGCAAAAAAGCAAACGCTCGCCAAAAACGCCGAAAAAAAGTTAAACATAAAATTACAGATGATGAAGAAATTGATTATTGCGATTGCCGCAATGGTTTTTGCCGCCGGAGCGGCATCAGCCCAGGACATGGCCCAGGCTACCGAACTCTACAACAATGGAGCCACAGCTATCACGATGAAGAACTGGACCGAGGCGCTTGACTACTTCCAGAAGGCTATGGAGATGGGCAAGACCATCGGAGCCGATGCTGATGAACTTGTGGCCAACTGCAAGGGTGCCATACCGGGTGTTTCCCTTGAAATCGCCAAGGACCTTATCACTGACAAGAAGTACGAAGAGGCCGTTGTGGAACTTGACAAGGTTGTCGCCATAGCTACGGAATACGAGAATGCCGAGGTCGCTGAAAAAGCCAAGGAACTCGTACCTCAGGTTTGGATGCAGAAGGGAGCCGACGCTCTCAAACTGAAGGACTTCGCCACAGCCGAGGACGGTTTCAAAAAGTCTTACGCGATCGACACCACCGCCGGCAAGACCGCCCTTTATCTCGGACAGGCTCTCGCGGCCCAGGGCAAGACCGAAGAGGCTATCGAGGCTTTCCAGCACGCAGCCTGGAACGGTGAGAAGGCCACAGCCGACAAGCAGATTTCCAACATCTATGTAAAGCAGGCCAATGCCGCTTTCAAGGGGCAGAAGTTCGCCGACGCGGTGAAGGCCGCCGACAAGTCCAACGAGATTCAGGAGAACGCAACCGCCTATCTCATCGCAGGACAGGCTTCCCAGAAGCTCAGCAAGAACGCCGACGCCATCAAGTACTTCGAGAAGTACCTTGAGATGAGCCCTAACGCCAAGAACGCTTCCGCCATCACCTTCACGGTAGCCGCCCTCTATCAGGGAGCAAAGAACAACGCGAAGGCTCTCGAGAACTACAAGAAGGTTCAGGACGATCCTAAGTTCGGCGCACAGGCTAAGGAACAGATCAAGGCTCTGAGCAAGTAAAATCAGAGGAAAGATGCTCACGCATCTCGAACTGCTCGCACCGGCGAGAAACATTGACATCGGCATCGCGGCCATCGACTGCGGTGCCGATGCCGTGTATGTGGCCGGTCCTGCGTTCGGAGCGAGAAAGGCGGCGGGAAACTCGCTGGAGGACATCCGCCGGCTGACCGGCTATGCCCACCGGTTCGGAGCCAGCATCTTTCTGACGCTCAACACGATACTTTTCGATAGCGAACTAAAGGAAGCCGAGAGGCTTCTCACCGAGGCCAAGGCGGCTGGAGTGGACGCTGTCATAGCCCAGGACCTTGCGGTCTGGAAACTGACCGACCTTCCGGTCCATGCCTCAACCCAGTGTGCGATAAGGACTCCGGAAAAGGCCAGGCTTTACGAAAGCCTCGGGACTGAGCGGCTTGTGCTCGAAAGGGAGCTGTCGCTGGAGAGGATCAAGGCCATCCGCTCGGCTGTCGGCTGTGAACTGGAGTTCTTCGTGCACGGAGCGCTCTGCGTGTGCTACAGCGGGCAATGCTACCTGTCCGAGCAGATCGCCGGGCGGAGCGCCAACAGGGGCGAATGCATCCAGGCCTGCCGGTCTCTCTACGACCTTGTGGACGGGGACGGGCGGACGCTGGTGCGGAACAAAGCCCTACTCTCACTCAAGGACTACAATCTGAGCGGAAGGCTCGGCGACCTCGCGGATGCAGGAATATGCTCTTTCAAGATCGAGGGACGTCTGAAGAACATCTCCTATGTACGGAACACCGTGCGGGCATATTCATCGGCGCTGGATGAACTGGTCGCATGTAACCCGGAGAAGTACAGCAGGGCCTCCTTCGGACGGGTCACGGGCGGTTTCACGCCGGATCTCGGCAAGACTTTCAACAGGGGCTACACAGGGCTGTTCCTTGATGGGGAAAGAAGCCGGGGATGGTCATCGATGGACGCTCCGAAGTCCATAGGCGAGGAAGTCGGGACAGTGATGTCCATCGCTCCGGCAGGTTCTTCGAGGCCGGACTCCCCTGCCGGAAGGATTCCAGCCGGAAGGTTTTCCGCCGGCAGACCATCAGACAGACCGGCAGCCGGCGGGGAGAACATCACGATAACCGTCAGAATGAAAAGTGCGGCGGAACAGCTCAGAAACGGGGATGGATTCTCTTTCCTGGCCAAGGGCGGGAGCGAGATAATCGGCTTCCGGGGAGACATCTGCCAAGGCTGCAGAATAACCTGCAGGCCGGTTCCGTGGCTTTACGCCGGAGCGAAACTGTACCGCAATCTCGACACGGCCTTCGAGAAGGAACTGGAGTCCAACCTCCCTGTCCGGATGATTCCGGTGAGGGTGGACATAACCGTTTTTATGCGGAACGCCGGAATTGAGCGCGGCTGTGACGGTAAGAATGCTTTCCTGCTGACCGTCAAGGCCTTTTCCCAGGACGGCAGGTCGGTGGGCTTCGAGAGAGAGGCCGGGACCTCGGCGGCGGAAAATCCGGAAAGGATGAGGAATATGTTCACGTCGCAACTCTCAAAATCCACGGGAACATATTCATTCACACTCAGTTCACTGGATGCGGAGGGATCCGGAGGGGCGCTGCCGTTCCTTCCGGTCTCAACCCTGAACGCCATCCGCCGGGACATCGCCGCTGAACTGGAGAACCTTCCTTGCGGCGGCAGGACTGATGACAATACCGGCTGCAAAGCCCGTATCTCCGCAGAAGCCACGGCGAAAGATCCATCTGCGGCTCAAGCCGAAGCCTCGGCGAAAGATTCCGCCGATGTCAAAGGCAGATCAGCGCTGGAGGATATTCCTGATATTCAGAAATCCAAGGTTCCGCTGGGCCTTTCGTACAAGGCCAACATCGCAAACCGTATCGCGAAAGAGACCTATCTCTCGCTGGGAGCGGAGGAGGCCGATGAGGCTTTTGAACTTTCGCACCGCACGGACGCCGAACTGATGCGCACCAAGTACTGTATCCGCTATGAACTCGGCCTCTGCCCCGTGCATCAGAAAGCCGCACGGAACGCTCATCTCTTCCTGGTCAACAACGGAAAGCGCTACGCCCTCTCCTTCGACTGCAAAAACTGCGAGATGACCGTTTCTTCTAGAAATTCAGTTTGAACAGATTGCCCTGGGACTGGATAATCAGAGCGTCGCCGTAAGACGCACAGTCCTCGAGTTCGCCGAACGTCGCCTCACGCAGGTCGATCACATTCTGCATTGTCCTCTCGGCAAGATTCCAGACATAGAGGTAGGTCGGAGCTTTCTCGGTGCCGAAGCCCGTAGGCATGAACAGAAGGCCGTTCTTGATGTAAAGGCCCTGGCCTACAGGGTTGAACTTGGCGGCGTAGGTGTCCTCGATCAGATAGTTCTCGATCAGGTCGTCCTCGGTCAGGACCACCAGCCCGTCAGTCGATTCGCTGAGAGCAGGAATACGGAACTTGACGATGCGGTGACGGTTCAGAGGATTGCTATTGTCCACGGTGTTGCCGTAGCCGTAGAGGAAATTGTTGTCCAGGTCAAGCACCCACTGCAGAGCATAGCCGAAGAGATTTCCGCTGTCCTTGAAGTAGATGGTCTGGACCAGCTCCGAGGACTTCATGTCGTTGGCGACGCGCTCGACATAAAGCACGTCCTTGCGACCGTTGACCGGCTTACGGTTGCACTGGCTGATGTAGATGAGAGGGAATTTATCCTCCTTGTCGTAGAAGGTACGGCTCAGGGAAGCGACATTGGAATGGTTCACCTTGCCGTAGCTGGCCAGCTTGAACGGTTCGTTGACCTTCTTCACCTTGTCTCCGTCGAACTTGTAGAGGGTCAGCCAGCCGGAATTCTGGCAGCTGAAGATGTAGTCTCCCCAGATGTCCATTCCCTGATAGCCTTCGCCCTCCGTTCCCTGAAGTTTCGCTATCTGCTTGCAGGTAAACGTGTTCGATGACATATTGATCTTCGGTCCGTCGTAAGAGTACGTTCCCTGACCGGAGTTTTTCGTCTGGGCAATTCCCAGAACCGGCAGCATAAGCGCCAGAGCGATGATTGCTTTTTTCATATTCAAAATCTTGTTTTTGCGCTCGCTAATTTACGAATATGCCCGAAACCTGGCAAGGTCTGTCTGCTACTACCGCCAGATGGACTGGAACAAGGCCATTGAATATTACTCCGAGGCTTACCGCTACAATCCCGAGTTCATCTCGGCCGTCTCGACCGTCGCCTACTGCTACGAGCAGCTGAAGGACTACAAGTCAGCGGCCGCGTGGTACGAGAAGTACCTGACGCTTGCCAAGCCCGGCTCAAAGGGCTACAATTTCGCCAAGCAGAGCCTGAACTACCTCAAGGGCGAACTGTTTATGGGAGAGTGACGGAGGATGCGGACTATGGCAGAAGCCGTGGCGGATAACTGTTTGAAGATTACGCAAATAGGCAAAGGTCTGGTCGTGATTTGGCGACCAGACCTTTGCTCTTTCGGCTCATTCACAATGAGTTATCTGCCACGGAATCTCGCTAGAAGCACTTGCCGATATCGTCAGGTGACAGATGCCAGTGAGGACTCCCGAAATTTTTACTGATTCAAGATGCTGACCGAAGGCGTTTACTAAGGCTTCAGACAACCTATCGGGACCACCCAAACTCCATCTTTCCGCTTGTGAGCATATTTCCCTACGCCTGTCAGTATCATCTGGAACGATGGCTCGGTCATCTTTTCGGTGTCGATTTTAGAGGATAATGTTTTAAGTGTGGTTGCACCTTCCTCGATAAGTCTTTCTCCACCGAGTTTTATCTCAATCAGCCCGTACCTGCCATTTCTTAGATGCAGCACGGCATCGCACTCAAGGTTATTCTTGTCCCTGTAATGGTAAAGTTTTCCGTCCAGCGCTTCTGCGTATACACGTAAATCCCTGACACACAAGGTTTCGAAAAGAAGCCCCATTGTGTTGAGGTCTGACAGTAGATCTTCCGGTCCTATGCCCATCGCGGCCGTCGCTATCGAAGGATCGACGAAATAGCGTGTGTCCGATGTCCTTATCGCCGTCTTTGAACGGAGGTTCGGATTCCAGGATGGAGCATCTTCCACAACGAACAGTTTCTTGAGTGCGGAAATATAGGACGAGATGGTGTCCGTTGTCATTGAACCGTCCGCATTGGCTTTAAGATCATCATAAATTGATGTGGTCGGGGCTTGTGCACCTTGAAACCGGGCATAACTCCTGAGCAGCCGGAGCGTGAATTCTTTGTCCCTTTCCACATCATCAACGGCAGACACATCTCTGCTTGCGATTGCGTCTATATAATTGAATGATTGTTTGAGGGCTCCTTTTCTGGACATTGTTAAAGCGGCCGGCCATCCTCCGCGGCATATAAGCCAAGCAAGTTGTTCAATGTCCAGTTCATTGGCTTGGTATGCATTCTCAGTCTTTCCATAAAACAAATCATTCAAGCTGAGCTGTCCATTTGATTCTCCTGATTCCCAAAGGCTCATAGGACGCATCTTTATCCAAGCTGCACGTCCGGTTCCGGAGTGTTTGATTTTTTCAAGCTTTTCTTTGGGTATGACAGTGGATCCTGTGAATATGAATTGTGCCGTCTTTTCTTCGCGATGGTCGACCTCAAACCTGGCTGCATCCCACAGTTCCGGTGCATCCTGCCATTCGTCAATCAGGCGAGGTGTTTTTCCTCTCAAGAGAATGCCAGGTGAGCTTTGGGCCAATGTAAGGTATGACTCGGAATTTCCCGGATCGTTCATATACACGACACTTCCGGCTTGTTGTTCGGCAGTGGTTGTCTTACCGCACCATTTGGTTCCTTCTATGAGAACCAAACCTGCCGCCTCGAGATTATCTTTAAGGATAATGTCTGCTACTCTTCCTTTATAATTGCCCATACGGCAAAGTTATGCTTTATTTTTTACATTATCAAGATTTTATAAAAATTCATTTGCCCAGTTGGCCGATTTTCATTTGCCCAGTTGGCCGAAACCGGGAATCATTCAGAAGAGTTTGAGGTTGTCTCGTGAGGCTGTGAGCCCGCCCTGCTCGATGCGGTGGATTATGTCCACCACCTTGTCGTTCATCGGAGTCGGAACTCCCGCCTTGCGGCCTTGCGCACAGACGGCTCCGTTGATGGAATCCACTTCGGTCTTCTTGCCCTTTTCCAAGTCCTGAAGCATGCTTGCCTTGAGGCGGGCGTGCTTGCGGATAGCGAGCGGGATGATGAAAAACGAGATGGCCTTCTTCACGGCCCCGCGGTAGTCGAGCAACTTCACAATGTCCTTGCCCTGGACCGGCTCAATTTTAATCCCGGAGGCATCGCACACGTCGATGCATTCCTTGATGATGGCTTGCACGATGCGTCTGGAAGATTTGGGACCCGCAGCTTCTCCGAAGGTGCATCCCAGCACGGCGCTCATTCCGGAGAAAGAGGCGTTGATGAGGAGCTTGCTCCACCTTGTCCCGATGAAGTTCTCGTCAATCTCCACCGGCCCCATTTTCTCCAGAAGGGCTTTCACCTCGTCGAAATGGTTGCCCTTGAGGGGAGTCCCGCCCGGTGTGCGGAAAGCACTGCCGAGCGAAAAGGTGAGGCTGTCGGGGGAACTCGTCAGTTCACATTCTCCGGGACCCAGCATTGTCGCTCCCCAGGCCACAGTGCATCCCAGCGTCCTTTCCTCTCCTACGATTTCGGCGATTCCGGGCTCGGGAAGGCCGTTCTGAAGGGTCACGATGACCCCGTCAGTAGCAAGAAAATCGCAGAGGAAAGTGACCGTAGCAGGGTTGTTCTGCTGCTTTGTCATAAGGAATATTATGTCATACTTCCCGCTCATCTCCTCGGGAGTGAGGGCAGAAACCCTCTGGGTGAAGTCCAGCGTGCCGGTGATGTGGGCTCCGTTTTTGCGGAGAGCCTCAATGTGCCTGACGTTGTGGTTGATGAGGTCAATCTCGCCTCCGTTTTTGGTTATGAACGCGCCGAGTATCGTTCCGAGTGACCCCGCGCCGTAGATTGCCGATCTCATATGTTTGTCCTTTTACTTATAAACATCTTAAGTTGATCAGAAAAATTATCCTTCTGGCTGCTTCAATAATTCAGTCCGAAGGCCCAGAGAGGCACAACGTTGCCGTGTCCGTATTCGATGTCGTCTTTGACTACTATTCCGTTCTCAGTACCCTCCAGCTGATGGCTGCCTTTGTTTTTTCCGCCGACCTCAAACGTGCGGTTTCCTATTTTGAAATCTGAAATCCTTGAAGAAACCACATCGTTTTTCACTTTCATCTGATTGTAGAAGAATGTCTCGCGTACGTTTCCGACATCGACCGGCGACGTGGCGATCGCATACATCAGATTGGAATTGTCCAGATACACTTTCTCGACTTTTCCAAGCCCCCTCATTCCTCCTGTGTCATCCCTAAGTTGAGCTATCAGGCCTGTCTTTTCAAGGTAGACGAGATATTCAGGCACATCGTTTTTGCTGACTCCTATTTCTGCAGCGAGTTTTTCCGCACTTGGTTTATATGGAGCGAGCGAGGAGACAATCATAAGCATTTTTTTCAGTTTGCGGGCGGTCGACGCCTTTAAATTCGCATGCTGGGCTATGTCAGACTCGATTGTGCGTGAGACCACCTGCTGCAACCTCATCTCAAATCCGTCAAGGTTCGAGAATGGATAATAGCCCTTCTTCAGGTAGTCGCGGAACAAAGGAAGCGGATGGGCGACTCCTTCAATCTCAGTCTTGCCAGCGATAATCTCCTCAAGTGAACGGACTCTTGTTATGATGCCGTGGAAGAGTTGAAGATATTCCCTGAAAGAAAGCCCGCTCATATTGAAAACCAGCGCTCTTCTGCTCAAGTCAGCCTCGCCGTCTTCGATGTCCAGAATCGACGAGCCTGTGAAAACGACTTTCAGGTCAGAATGAACATCGTAAATTTGTTTGAGTTCACGCGACCAGTTGCCATTATACTTGTGCACCTCGTCAATGTACAGATGTGTCCCGCCGTCTTTGACGAATTCGTCTGCAAGATCGACGAGGGAGTTGTTAGCGAAATAGGTGTGGTCGGCTGAGACGTAAAGGAAATTGTACTTGGCTCTGTTTTCGATGATATACTGCCGTATCATCGTTGATTTGCCTATTCCTCTTGCCCCGGTTATTCCGACAAGTTGCGAATCCCATGGAAGCGAGTCATAGAGGTAGCGATGAAATGCCGAAGGAGTTTTCTTCAGCATTTCTTCCATATATTCAAAAAGTTTTGAGTCTATCATGGTGCAGGATTTTCTGATATGTCGCAAATATAATCAAATATCACTTCAAAAGTGATGATTTCGGCGAAAATCAGCACTTTTGAGGTGATTGGCAATGCGGCCTGCGATTTTTGTGATTTTAAGTCAGAGATATAAGTCGGGGTCTAAGGCCAGCGAGCTGTTCATGGAAGAGTGACGAGCCCTTTTTCTTCTTTGTAGATGGCCTCGAACCGTTTTCTGAGGGCGGCCGTGTCACGGATGATGTCACGGAGTTCCTTCAGCCGGGCGGCGTTCTCTGACTCCGGAATCCACAGTTTCAGGTACCCCCCTTCAGCATATTTCTCATTCAGGTGCTCGAGAGTCCGGTTCCAGTGTCCTTCCTTGTCCAGTTCCGGGTAATTTCTGAATCCATACTGGACGGTTCTGCGGATCACGACATCCGGAATAATCTGCCTGTCAGCCTCCGCGATGATCCTTCCGTAGATGCTGCGGGGCTCGCTTTTCGAAGAAGCCCTGTGGTCCTCGGCGGCCTGGGCTATGGTCTCTATCTGCTCAGGAGTGAACCACCGGCGGAGTTCATCCATCTGCCTTATTATTCTGCCTGCCTCAAGATGGTGCGAGGCTCTGTCCTTCGCCAGCCCAAGGTCGTGGCAGGCCGCTGCGACCGCGATCATATTCATGTCCACATCATAGTGCCGAGACAGTTCCAGCGCAGTGCGAGTCACATATTCAGCGTGGTCCCGCTGATGCCCTTTATCGAAACGGTCGTACCGCGGGAATATGACCTCGCTGATCCAAGCCTCTATTTCAGGTTTTATCGCCATATTCAATACACCTAAGATTCGCTGCGGCGCGACCTTGTTTTCCGCGCCGAAGCCTTACGGCAGCAAATGTACGAAACTTTTCTATTCAAAATGTTGCCATTTAAGCACAAGCAGTAGGCAACCAACCGTGGCAGATAACTCATTGTGAATGAGCCGAAAGAGCAACTGTCTGGTCGTGATTCTACGACCAGACAGTTGCTTAATTTAATGATTTTCAGACAGTTACCTGCCACGACAAACCGAGTTATATCCAAAAAGTTGCGGAATTCACTACCAGGAATCACGGCCTGGGGCAAATTTATCTGAGCGACATCCACTTCGATGCGGAAAGCCGGATAAATTCCCTGAATTTTCAACACAAAACTCCCAGGATTTTCAATTTTGGGAATCGCTATTCGATTTCTGGTAGTCGGTCGGGGTCTGGCCGTAACGGGCCTTGAAGCACTTGGAGAAATAGGAGGCGGTGGTGAAACCGGACTTGTACATTATCTCGGTGACGGTGTACCTGCCTTGCTTCAGAAGGGAGGCGGCGGACTGCAGACGGATGTCGCGGATGAACTCTGTCGTGCTCAAGCCGGTGAGCTGCTTGATCTTACGGTAGATCTGCTTGGCGGGCCAGTGGGATTCTTCGCAGAGGGCGGCGGCTGAGAAATCCGGATCGTCAAGGTGACGCTTGACGATGTCGGCGATCTCCCGCATAAACTTGGAATCAGGCGAGCCGACGGAATTACCTGAAGACAAGCCGGCCTCCTGACCGGAAACCAACCCCTGACCGGAACCGGCATCCTCGCCAGACCACTGTCCGACACCCGGCTCTGAATATTCAGAAACTCCATCAGCCTGGCTCCGGCCGCCGGAGGACTTCGAGCCGAAGATCACGCTGAGGGTCTCGCGGAATTCCTGCGCGCGGGTGACAGTGGAGTTGGCGATTGACTGTGCCTTCTCCTTCGCGGCCCGCTCGGCCTTCAGCTGAAGCATAACTTTGCGGAAATATATTCCGAAACCGATGATGCCTCCGAGAAGCAGAAGGTAGGCGATGTAGGCCCAGACGGTCGAGTACCACGGCCGTCTGATCCTGATTTCCAACACTTTGGTCTCGGAATCAGGCTCGCCTGCAGCATCCAGATGGCAGACCTCGAATGAATAATGTCCCGGAGGAATATTCAGAAAGACAGCTCTCGTGTCGGAAGATCCGGCCTGCCACTCGTCGTGGAAACCGGCGAGACGGTAGGCGAAACGGCCGGCCGGAGCTGGATATTTCATCGAAGAGAACGTCAGCGCGAATGAGTTCTGACCATGGCCGAGCGTGATGCGGGAAGCCAGGGCGATGTCGCCGCCGAGAATGACGCGGCCGGAATATTCCTTGCCCGGAGAGACGAGGACATTGTCAAGGTACAGGGCCGTGATGACAATCCTGTCGGGACGGGCCTCTACAGGGGCCGTGGACTTGGCCAGCGAATAGAAACCGTTCAGAGAGCCGGCGTAGATGTGGCCGGAATTGTCGGCGGCTATGCTGAGAAGAGGATTCTCCAGCTTGCGGACAAGCCGCCACTGAGGATTGTCCGGGTCGCAGCGCCAAATCTCGTTGTCATCGCAAAGCCAGAGAAGTCCGTCGGAAAAGGTCAGCGACTGGGCGGACACTGTGGTGCCGCTTATCGGGCGGAGTTCCTGACCGTCAAGGACATACACCCCAGCCTCCGTACCGACCCAGAGGCGGATGCCGTCTGAAGCGAGCGACAATGTTCGCTTCCCGTCGGGGATGGCCAGAGCGGTTACGGAGAAATCCTTCTCGTCCACGATGTCGACTCCGTTGTCGGTGACCACGGCGAAACGGCCGACGGAACCTCTGACGGAATCTCCGCCTAAATCACCACTGGAATCTTCATCGGGACCTCCACCTAAATCCCTATCGTAATCTCCGCTGAAACGGCAGAGTTTCAGCACGATGTCCCCGGAGAGACCGTCCTGCGAGCAGAGATGCCTGTCGCAGAGAACATCGCCTCCGGAGGCCGGGAAGCGACTCTTCGAGGTGATGAAAAGCCCTCCGTCGTAAGTCCCGGTCCAGAGCCGCCCGGAGCCGTCCTCGGCCACGGCGTACATCCAGTCGGAAAGGTATTTTCCGGTCTGTTCGTGAATATTGTAGTGTGCGACACGGCCGGCGCTGATGCGGTCAAGGCCGCCGTCGGAGGCCGCCCAGACCGATTCCCCGTCACCGTACAAGGCACGTACCTTATTGTGCGCCAATCTTTTGCCCAACGGACCTTCATCCGACTTGTACACCACAGCGGAGCCTGTGCGGGAATATTCAAGAACCCCGTTCATCCCGGCGGCGAAGACGCTGCCGCCCTCCGCGCAGACGAGCGAAGTCACATCCAGACCGCCCGGAAGACCGCTTTCCTCGACACCCGTGAAGTCATATTCATCATTCAGCCTCGTCAGCGCGGCGCCGTGGTCAGTCCCCACCCAAAGCCCGCCGTCCGCGTCAAGCATCGTCGTCCAGACCACATTGTCAGGGATGGAGCGGGAATTCCGGAGCTCGTGTCTGAATATGCTTGCATGGCCTTGTGGCGAGAGTACGAGGAGGCCGTTGTCCGTGCCTGCGGCCAGGCTTCCGTCCGGCAGATAGAGGAAATTCTTGACAGGCCCGCCGTTCCAGATGCATCGGGCAGGGCAGGTGGCCGCTCCGTCACCGTGAGTGACGGATCCGGCTGACGCTCCGGAAACGGCCTCCGCCGGGAGGTTGATTACGAACAGCCCCTTCTCCGAACCTATGAACAGAGAGGCTGAGCCGGGATATTCATAAAACCCTTTGACAGGGGCTATGGAGAGGACGAGGTTGCCGGAAGTGCCGCTATGTCCTTCAATCTGAAAGGATTCCGCCACACCGCCGGTGAGCCGCCAGATGCGGCCGTAACCGCCGAACCAGAGGGTGTCGCCCACCGCGCATGCGCTGGCTATGTGCGCCGATGGTATAACCTCCCTGGTCACGCCGTCGGTCCGGCCGCGCCGGTAAAGGCCTTCGGTCGTGCCGATCCAGACATAGCCGCCAGAGAGAAGCGCCGATTTGACGTGCCTTGGGCCGATAACCGTGTCCTGGATGAAGCCGCCGGCATTGTCGTAGGTGCAGAAGCCCCTGTCGGTGCCGACATAAAGAGTTCCGCCGTCGTAGGACAGGACGTTGATGTGTTCGTTGCAGATGGAGTCAGGCGAGCCGTCCTCCCGGCCGAAACGCTGGCCGCGGATGCCGTCGTGGCGGAACAGTCCGGCATCTGTGCCGACCCAGACGAAGCCGAGGGAATCCTGCACAAGGGCATAGACCGGGAGGATCGGACGGTCATCGACCTGGATTCCGATGAAGCGGCCGGACACCACTCCACCCCGCCCGGAGCCGGCCATCGGAACGGTGGCGGCGAGCGTGAGAACAAGGCAGACGGCCAGGAAGATTATGTGGTTCGTGCGGTGCATGTGAATCCCTAAAACCCTGTTGCAGTACGCCAAAGATAGGTATTTTGTCCGAATTGTTGCACAATTTGTCTTTTTTGAGGTAATCTCCAACGACCTTCCAAAGTAATTTTGCACTCGGTTGAATGGCCTGAGGACAAGGCCCGAGGCCAAAGAAAATTGATAACACTAAAAATTCGTCATAGTATGAAAAATGCCTTTTTAAGAGCGTTGACGATTCTCGCCACGGTGGCGGGAACTCTCCTCGGCAGTCTGCATCTGCAGGCCCAGGAGAAGATCACCGTGACCGGAACCGTGCTCGAAGAATCAGGTGAGCCAGTCATCGGACTCACTGTACTGGTCAAAGGATCCACGGTCGGCACTGAGACCGACCTCGACGGACACTACACCATCAGCGTGCCGGCGGACGGGACCCTCGTCTTCTCCTGCATCGGCTACAACACCGAGGAGCGCCAGGTTTCCGGCCGGAGCGTCATCGACGTCACGGTCAAGACGGACGCGAAGATGCTGACCGACGCCGTGGTGATCGGTTACGGAACGACCGCCAAGAAAGACCTTACCGGATCTGTCGCCACGATGAAAAGCAAGGACTTCAACGCAGGTCTCATCTCCACTCCGGAGCAGCTGATCAACGGCAAGGTCTCCGGCGTGCAGATCATGTCGTCAAGCGGCTCGCCTACTGCCGGAAGCACCATCAGAATCCGCGGCGGAGCGTCCCTGAACGCCTCCAACGACCCTCTTATCGTGCTTGACGGCGTGCCTCTCGAGATCGGAGGAATCGCCGGCAACGACGGCAATTTCCTCTCGCTGATCAACCCTAACGACATCGAATCGATGACCGTGCTGAAGGACGCTTCCTCGACCGCCATCTACGGTTCAAGGGCCTCCAACGGTGTCATCATCATCACCACCAAGAAAGGCGCGAGCGAGAAGATTATCGTGAACCTGACCTCGACCCAGTCCGTACAGTGGAAGAGCAAGCTGGCGGACATGATGTCCTACGACGATTTCGTCAGCGTGGCCCAGGGCCTCGGCACGGACTACAGCCAGTACCTCGGCAGCGAGCGCACCGACTGGAACGACCAGATCTACCAGGCCGCCTTCGGAACGGACAACAACCTCAGCGTCAGCGGACAGGCCGCCAAATGGCTGCCGTTCAGGGCTTCCGTCGGCTACTACAACCAGGACGGTATCCTCAAAACTGACAACGCCCAGAGGATGTCCGGCAACCTCAACCTCGCCCCTGCCTTCTTCAAGGACTACCTCAAATTCAACATCTCCCTCAAGGGAGCCTACAACCGCAACACCTTCGCCAACACGAGCGCCATCTGGAACGCGGCCACCTTCAACCCGACGGTGCCTGTCTACTCCGGCAACGACGACCTCGGCGGCTACTACGAGATCACTTCCAGCACCGGAGTGCCTGACATGTCGGCCGTCAAGAACCCTCTCGGACTCCTGATGCAGACGGATGCCACCAGCGATGTGTACAGGCTCGTGGGCAACATCGACGCGGACTACAAGATGCACTTCCTTCCGGAGATGAAGCTCCACGTCACGGGCGGCTACGACTACGCCACCGGCAAGGGTCGTTCATTCACCCCTGCCACGGCGGCTTCAGCCTATGACACAAAGGGTTATCTTAATGAATATGGTCCTGCGAAGAAGCATAACCGCCTCTTCACGGCCTACCTCAACTACAACAAGGAGATCGAGGCGATCAAGTCCCGCGTCGATGTCACCGCAGGTTACGACTACCAGTACTGGAAGGCGACCTATCCTGCCGGAGACAACTACAACGCCGCCGGCGAAAGCCTCAACCAGGCCTGGACGGCCACGGACAACCGCCACGCACTGATCTCCTACTACGCCCGACTGAACTATTCCTACGACTCCCGCTACCTGCTCACCGCCACGGTCCGCAGGGACGGAACCTCCCGTTTCTCCAAGGACACCCGCTGGGGAACCTTCCCTTCGGTGGCCCTCGCCTGGAGACTCTCCGAAGAGTCATTCCTCAAGAACGCGGCCGGAGTCGACGACCTCAAGATCAGAGCCAGCTACGGTGTGACCGGCCAGCAGGACGGTATCGGCAACTACAATTACCTTCCTACCTACTGGTCAGGTACTTCCAACAATCAGTACATCGGTTCGAACGGCAGTTTCATCAACACCTACCTGCCTTCATCCTATGTCTCCGACCTTAAATGGGAGACCACCAGGTCGTTCAACGTCGGCCTCGACTGGGCGTTCCTCGACAACCGCATCCAGGGAAGCGTCGACTGGTACACCCGCAAGACTGAAGACCTGATTGCCACCGTTCCCGCTCCGGCCGGAACGAATTTCAGCAAGATGATCACCACCAACGTCGGCAACGTGTCAAGTTCCGGTGTGGAGGCCAGCCTCAACCTCGTCCCTGTCAAGACGCAGGACTGGACCTGGAACATCGGCTTCAACGCCACCTGGCAGAATGTCGAAATCACCAACCTGACCCTTGTGGACAACGGTGAGGTGACCAAGACACTGACCGGCCCTACCGTCGACAGCAAGTACGTGCAGGTGATGACCGAAGGCCAGGCGCCATATTCATTCTTCGTCTACAAGCAGCTCTACGGCGAGGACGGCCGCCCGATCGAAGGTGCCTACGCCGACCTCAACGCCGACGGTGTCATCAACATCAGCGACCGCTACTGCTACCATTCCCCTGCCCCTGACTGGATCTTCGGCCTGAACACCTCCGTACGCTGGAAGAAACTCTCCGCTTCGGCGACCTTCCGCGCCAACGTCGGCAACTACGTCTACAACGCCATGGCGATGAACACCGGCGCCACGGAGACGATGAAGTACAGCGCCCCTCAGCTGAGCAACCTCTCTTCGTCCTACCTGAAGACCGGCTTCACCACAAGGCAGTTCTATTCAGACTATTACGTCGAGAACGCCTCCTTCCTCAAGATGGACAACCTCACCGTCAGCTACGATTTCGGCCGCATCCGCGACAAGGTCGGCCTGCAGCTGTCGCTCCTGATGCAGAACGTGTTCACGCTCACGAAGTACACCGGTGTCGATCCGGAAATCTCGAACGGCTTCGACAGCTCGTTCTACCCGCGCCCGCGCATCGTATCACTCAGTCTCGGCTTGAACTTCTAACACCAGAAAACAATGAAAAGAATTTATGAATATGTAAGCGCGGCCGCTTTGGGGCTGGTTATGTGCCTTGCGACCGGCTGTCTGAAAGACCTGGACCAGTACCCTCACACCGACACGACCTCGAAGGATGTCTACACGAGCGTTGAGAACTATGAGTCTGTGCTTTCCGGCATCTACACCTCGATGATAGTCAACCTCAGCTCCATCGCTGACGACGACCGCTACCAGAACTACACCCGCTGCCTGACGATGTTCCAGGAGTGTTCAGCCGACACTATGGACGATGTGTGGCTCAGCGGCGAGACGATGACCGACGTGAGCTTCCAGCAGTGGAACACCGGCGACCCTTGGGTCTCAGCGATGTTCTACCACATCTACAACATAATCTCCCTGTCCAACGAGTTCATCCGCAACTCATCCGAGGATGCCATCTCCGGCTTCTCCGAGGCCGACAAGGAGAAGATCCGCGGATGGAGAGACGAGGCCAGGGGCCTCAGGGCACTTGCCTACTACCACGAACTCGACTTCTTCAACGTGGCCTCTTTCGTCACCGAAGACAACGAGGTCGGCTCGTATATTCCTGAAACATATTCCCGCAAGCAGCTGTTCGAGTACATCGAGAGCGAGCTGAGGAGCTGGGCGAGTCGC